>DASUBN010000001.1:0-3261 GCA_035763245.1 Gammaproteobacteria bacterium
CTGTAACAGAATTTTCACCCTCGCTCGCCACTTATAGTTAAACCGAAGGTCCAATCCGGGGCGCCGCCCAAGGCGGCCATAATCCCAAGGAGAACCCCATGATCACTCGGGCCCTGCGCGTCAGCGCATTCTTCCTGCTCTCCCTCGTGTTTTCCGCTGCCGCGCTGCCGGCCGCCGATTCCGGCCCCGCGGCCTCGCCGCTCGCGGGCCTGAAGTGGCGCTCCATCGGGCCCTCCCGCGGCGGGCGGGTGGACGCGGTGGCCGGCGTGCCGCAGCAGCCGGACACCTTCTACTTCGGCGCCGTGGTGGGCGGAGTGTGGAAGACGGACGACGCCGGCGCGAGCTGGGAGCCGGTCTTCGACAAGGAGCCCATCGCCTCCATCGGCGCCATCGCGGTCGCCCCCTCGGACCCGAACGTGGTCTACGTGGGCACGGGCGAGCCGGCGCTGCGCGAGAACATCTCCTTCGGCGACGGCATGTACAAGTCCACGGACGCGGGCAAGACCTGGACGCACATCGGCCTCGCGGACACGCGCCACATCGGCAGGATCCTCGTGGACCCCACGGACCCGAACACGCTGCTGGTGGCCGCCATCGGCCACGCCTACGGGCCGAACGCCGAGCGCGGCGTGTTCCGCAGCACCGACGGCGGCAAGACTTGGGACAAGGTGCTCTATCAGGACGAGCACACCGGCGCGGTGGACCTCTGCTTCGACCCGGAGAATCCGCGCATCGTCTACGCCGCCACCTGGCAGGTGCAGCGCTATCCCTGGCACTTCGAGAGCGGCGGGCCGGGCACCGGGCTCTACAAGTCCACGGACGAGGGCAGGACCTGGAAGCGCCTCACGGGCCACGGCCTGCCGGATGGCCTGTGGGGCCGGCTCGGGGTCTCGGCCGCGGCCGGCGACCGGGTGTACGCGCTCATCGACGCGAAGGAAGGCGGGCTCTACCGCTCCGACGACGGCGGCGAGAACTGGGAGCGGGTGAGCACCGACGCCCGCCTGACGGAGCGGCCCTGGTATTTCAGCGCCGTCACCGCGGACCCGGCGAACCCGGACGTGGTGTACGTGGAGAACACTGGCTTCTACAAGTCCACGGACGCGGGCGCGGCCTTCCACATGGTGCGCGCGCCCCACGGTGACAACCACGAGCTCTGGATCGACCCGCAGGACGGCAGCCGCATGATCATCGGCAACGACGGCGGCGCGAGCGTCACGGTCAACGGCGGCGACAGCTGGTCCACGGAGCTGAACCAGTCCACGGCGCAGTTCTATCACGTGGCGGTGGACGATGAGTTCCCCTACAACGTCTACGGTGCGCAGCAGGACAACGAGAGCGTGAGGGTGGCGAGCCGCTATGACTACGGCGCCATCGACGCCCACGCCTGGCAGGTGGTCGGCGAGAACGAATCCGGCTACGTGGTGCCGGACCCGAAGGACCCGGACATCATCTATTCCGGCTCCTACTTCGGCATCCTGACCCGCAACGACCGCCACACCGGCCAGTACCAGGACGTCTCGCCCTGGCCCTACGACGCGGACGGCCACGCGGCGACGGAGGCCAAGTACCGCTTCACCTGGACCATGCCGCTCGTGTTCTCGCCCCAGGACCCGAAGGTGATGTACCACGGCTCCCAGTACCTGCTGCGCTCCGACGACGGTGGCATGAGTTGGCGGGCCGTGAGCCCCGACTTGACGCGCGACGATAAGAGCAAGCAGGGCACCTCCGGCGGCCCCGTGAGCCAGGACAACGCCAGCGCCGAGTACTACGACCTCATCTACACCGTCGCGCCCTCGACCCTGGCGGCCGGGCAGATCTGGGTAGGCACCGACGACGGCCTGATCCAGCTGACCCGCGACGGCGGCAAGAGCTGGCAGAACGTGACGCCCAAGGGCCTGCCCGAGTGGGCCAAGGTGAGTATGATCGAGGCGTCGCACTTCGATGCGGGCACCGCCTACGCGGCGGTGGACGCCTACAAGCTCGACGACTTCAAGCCCTACATCTTCATCACCCACGATTACGGCAAGAGCTGGACGCGCGCGGACGCGGGCATCGAGGCGCCGGCGTTCCTGCGGGTGGTGCGGGAAGACCCGAAGCAGCAGAACCTGCTCTACGCCGCCACAGAGACGGGCGTGTACGTGTCCTTCGACGCCGGCAAGCACTGGCAGTCCCTGCAGCTCAACCTGCCGGTGACCTCGGTGCGCGACCTCTTGGTGAAGGACGGCGACCTTGTGATCGCCACCCACGGCCGCGGCTTCTGGATCCTGGATGACGCCGAGCCCTTGCGCGAGATGGCCGCGGGCGCGAAGGCGGATTCGGACCGGCTCTACGCGCCGCGCGAGGCGGTGCGCCTGCACCCGGCGGACGACAGCCGCCTGCCCTACGAATCCGTGGGCCAGAATCCGCCCAACGGCGCCATCCTCTACTACTCGCTGGCGGGCAAGCCCAAGGGCGAGGTGACGCTCAGCATCAGCGACGCCGCGGGCCACGTGCTCAAGACCTTCTCCAGCGTGCCCAAGCCCGTGGTCAACGACCATCCGCTGGAGTTCCCCACGGAGGACCACAAGAAGGCCGAGCCCCTCGAGACCACGGCGGGCCTGCATAGGGTGGTCTGGAACCTGCGGTTGGAGGACGCGCCGGACATCGAGGGCGCCTACTACGACGAGGGTGGTCCGCTCGCGCCCATGGTGCTGCCGGGCAGCTACACCGTCACCCTCGCGGTGGACGGCAAGACCTACCGTGAGCCCCTCACGGTGGTGAAGGACCCGCGCACCCAAGTGACCGCAGAAGCGCTCCAGCAGCAGTACGACCTGATGGTGAAGCTCGACGCCGCCCTGCGCCAGGACCATGGGGCGGCGAACGCCCTCATCAGCGTGCGCAAGCAGCTCGCCGGGGCGCAGAAGATCCTCGCGGCGGAGAAGGGCGGCGCCGCGCTCGCGTCGGACGCGGCGGCGCTGGACGGCAAGCTCGAGGGCCTGCTCGAGACCTTCTATCAGTACCGCGCTCACGCGGAGGAGTCCCAGCTCAATTACCCGACCGAGCTCAACAGCCAGATCGGCTATCTGCAGGCCTCGGTGGATGCGGCCGACAGCGCACCCACGGCCCAGCAGACGGCGGCCTACGGTGTGGTGCGCGGCGAGCTGGACACGGCGCTCGCCCGCTGGCAGTCCGCCCAGGGAGAGATCGCGGCGTTCAACGCCAAGCTCGCGCAGGCGGGCTACGGCACGCTGTTGGTGCCCTCGCCGAGCCCGTGAGCACTAT
>DASUBN010000002.1:0-3612 GCA_035763245.1 Gammaproteobacteria bacterium
GCAGAAGTTGCGCGGGGTGATCACCCACGAGTACCAGGGTGGGATCCGGGAATGGACCCGGGATGAGGCCAGTTTCGCGAGTTCGCTCGCGGATTTCGTCTCCCTCGCCCTCACGGCGAACGAACGCCGCGAGGCCGAGGATAAGCTCCGGGAGATGGCCAACTACGACCGTCTAACGGGCCTGCCGAACCGCTCGCTGTTCCTGGACCGCCTGGCCCAGGCTCTCGCCAAGGCGCGGCGCGCGGAGCAGCGGGTGGCGCTCCTATTCATCGACGTGGACCGTTTCAAGAGCATCAACGATTCCCTCGGGCACCATGCCGGTGACCTGGTGCTGCGCGCCATCGGTAAGCGGCTCCTGGCCTGCGTGCGCGCTTCCGACACGGTGGCGCGCCTCAGCGGCGACGAGTTCACCGTGCTTCTGGAGAACTGCCAGGACGCGGAGTTCATCACCACCGCTTGCGAACGTATCCTGAATTCGGTGGTGGAGCCCATCTCGCTCGGCCAGACCGAGGTGAACCTGACTTGCAGCATCGGGATCAGCCTCTATCCTAACGACGGCGCGGACGGGGACCTGCTGCTGCAGAACGCCGATAGCGCCATGTACAAGGCCAAGGAGCGGGGCCGTAACAATTACCAGTTCTTCACCCAGGACATGCACGTGCGCGCCATGCTGCACCTGTCCCGGGAGAACGCCCTGCGCAAGGCTCTGCAGCGCACGGAGATGGTGCTGCACTACCAGCCGCAGTTCGACGTGAAGAGCGGCGGCATCGTGGGCCTCGAGGCCCTGGTGCGCTGGCAGGATCCGGAGCTCGGACTCATCTGGCCGGGGGAGTTCATCCCGTTGGCGGAGGAGACGGGGCTGATCGTCCCGCTCGGGCAGTGGGTGTTGGAGGAGGCCTGCCGCCGCGCCAAGCGCTGGCACGACGCGAACAAGGGCCAGCACTTCCACATCGCGGTGAACCTTTCGGTGCGCCAGTTCGGCATGAAGAACCTGGTGGACGTGGTGCGTTCTGCCCTGCGCGACTCCGGCCTGCCGCCCGCGGCCCTGCAGCTCGAGATCACCGAGAGCCTGATCATGCAAGAGGTGGAGACCAACATCAGCGTCTTGGAGCAGCTCAAGATGCTGGGGGTGCGCATCGCCCTGGACGACTTCGGCACCGGCCATTCCTCGCTGCTCTACCTGAAGCGCCTGCCGGTGGACGTGCTCAAGATCGACCGGGAGTTCGTGGACGTGATCCACAAGAGCCAGTACGACACCGCCATCGCCCATGCCATCATCGCCCTGGGGGAGAGCCTCAAGCTCGAGGTGATCGCCGAAGGCGTGGAGACGGTGCGGCAGATGGAGACCCTGAAAGCCCAGGGTTGTCACATCATGCAAGGTTATCTCTTCAGTCCTCCCCTATCGGAACCGGAATGCGATAGGCTCTTGCAAGGCGTACCGGACCTGGAAATATAGTTTTGGTACGAAGTAATTAGCTGGATTGAACGAGATTTTGATATAACATAATGCCAGAGTGACCATGCCGGCCCGCAGGCGGATGCGGGCAACAGCTTCAGGGGCTGGGGCGAATCAGGATGGCTGCGGAGAATCCGGTCAAGAAATTCTTTTCCTTCGACCAGCACGTGCAGCTGGCGCGGGTCAACGCTTTGCGCAAATTCGGCTGGACCGACCTCGCCGTCATGTGCGCGGCTGCGCTCGCCGCCGCGGCCTTCTGGTCCGAGATCAACCACGTGGCCATGGCGGCCTGGCTCGCCTGCATGGCGCTCGTCAGCCTGATGCGCATCTGGCTGAGCTGGGGCTCGGCGGAAGGCGAGATCGCCTCCGTCGACACCGCCAGCCGCTGGCAGAGGGTCTTCCTGGTGCTCACTGGCTTGCTCGGCGTGGTGTGGGGTACCGCCGGATGGTTCATGTTCCACCCGGGCTCCATGGAGAACCAGGTCACGCTGCTGATCCTGCTGGTGGTCATGGGCGCCTTGCCCTCCGTGATGATGGCGGGGAGCGTCTCCTTCTACGTCATGTACCTCGTCGTGCTGTTCCTGCCCATCGACTTGAGGCTCGCGCTGGAGCCGGGCATCTCCGGCATCCTGGTGGCGCTCGTGAGCGCGGTGGTGGCGGTGACTCTCTGTCTAATCGCGCGCACGCGCCAGGAGGAGATCGCCGAGCGGCTGCGCCTCAAGCTCTCCTACGAGGGGATGGCCGAGGAGCTCGACAACGAGGCCAACCAGCGCACCCGCCTCGAGACGCGCCTGAAGCGCGAAGAGGAGCGCACCCGCCACAAGGATTCGCAGCTCTATGAGCTGACGCGCGATCCCAGCATCTCCACCGGCGACCTGCGCGCCGCCTTCGAGGTCATCAGTTCGCGTTCCACCCAGGCGACCCAGTGCGAGCGCATCAGCATTTGGCTGATGAACTCCATCGGCACCGCCATGCGCTGCGTGCACACCTTCGACCGCGGCGAGCATTCCACCCAGTCACGCGCCAACATCGAGAAGGATGACTGCCCCGAGCTCTTCGAGGAGCTGCAGCAGAGCCGCGCGCTTCCCATCCCCGACATCCGCCGCGATGCGCGCTTCGCCAAGATCTGGCACTACTATTTCAAGCAATATGGCATCAATTCCGTGCTGGTGGTGCCCTTCCGCCACGGCTACAAGGTGCGCGGCGTGGTGCTCCACGAGTGGGCCGGCGACGTCCGCCATTGGACCGCAGAGGAGATCAACTACGCGAGCGCGCTCGCCGATTTCATGGCCCTGGCGCTCTCGGCCGCAGACCGCAAGCAGGCCGAGGAGGAAATGCGCCGCCTCGCCAACTATGACCACCTGACCGGGCTGCCGAACCGCACCTTGTTCATGGACCGCATGGAGCAATCCCTGGCCCGGGCGCGGCGTTCGCGGCGCCCGCTGGCGCTGATGTTCATAGACGTGGATCGCTTCAAGAGCGTGAACGACTCCCTCGGCCATAACGTCGGGGACCAGTTGCTCTACCAGATAGGGCAACGCCTGCTGGAGTGCGTGCGCACCTCGGATACGGTGGCGCGGCTCGGCGGCGATGAGTTCACGGTGATCGCCGAGGACTGTAACGAGCCGCAGTCCGTGACGCTCACCTGCGAGCGTATCCTGTCTTCCCTCGCCGAACCAATATTGTTGGAAGGCACCGAGGTCAACCTGGGTGCGAGCATCGGCGTGAGCATGTATCCCAGCGACGGTTCCACCGCCCAGGCGCTGCTGCAGAACGCGGACAGCGCCATGTACAAGGCCAAGGAGCGCGGCCGGAACAACTACCAGTTCTTCACCCAGGACATGCACACCAAGGCGATGCGGCGCCTCTCCAGCGAGAACGCATTGCGTCGCGCCTTGAAGCATCACGAGATGGTGCTGCATTATCAGCCGCAGTTCGACGTGAAGGAGGGCGGCATCGTGGGCGTGGAGGCCCTGGTGCGCTGGCAGGATCCGGAGCTCGGCCTTGTCCCTCCCAGCGAGTTCATCCAGCTTGCGGAGGAGACCGGGCTGATCGTGCCGCTGGGACAATGGGTGCTGGAGGAGGCCTGCCGGCAGGTAGGGCAGTGGTACAAGACTTCCCGCGGCAAGCGACTGCATGTGGCGGTCAACCTCTCG
>DASUBN010000003.1:0-7848 GCA_035763245.1 Gammaproteobacteria bacterium
GAAGGCGTGGCGCCTCTTGCCGGAGTGGCTCGCGGCCCCGGGCGAACCGCCGCTCTTCCTGAACGGGGTGGGCGGGCTCGCGGCGCCCTTCTGGCGGCCGCTCTTCCGCTCGCGCTTCGTGGGCCGGGGCGGCGTGCCGGAGAGGATGGTGGCGGTGGTGGAGAGCGTGGCTTTCCTGCTCATGGAGAACCTCGCGCTGATGCGGCGGGGCGGGACGCCGATCCAACGCCTGGTGGTGACGGGCGGCTACGCGAACTACGACGGGCTCTGCCAGCGCCTCGCGGACTTGAGCGGCCTGCCGGTGGCGCGGCCGGAGCTCTATGAGGCCACGGCGCTCGGCGCGGCGCGCCTCACGGGCGGAATCGCGGCGCCGGCGGCGGCGCTCGAGGTCTCTTTCACGCCCGCGGAGAACGGCGCGCTGCGCCGCCGCTACGGGCGCTGGCGGGAGGCGATGGGGGAAGCGCTGGGTTAGTGCGCTCTTCCATGCGGGGAGTTATGTCGCGCCTGCTACCGAAACGCCGCACCTGCGCATCCGCTTTTCCGGGAGCAATATAGGGCCCCCGCCGGGAACGCTTCGCGCCTGCCCGGGTCTTAACCGGGGCCAAGCCCGCGGAACGCGGGAACCCAATGGATAAGGAGGATGACGCCGTGAGACGAACCCTGCTGTTGATCTCCCTGCTGCTGGCCGGTGCCGGCAGCGCCCTGGCGGACGAGGCGCCGAAGGCGCCGGAGAAGGCTCCCGCCGCCGCCGCGCCGAAGGCCCAGAGCGAGGTGAGCCACGGGAGCGTGAGCGTGGACGGGACCACCGTGAAGTACACGGCCACCGCGGGCACGCTGATCCTGAAGAACAAAGACGACAAGCCGACGGCGAGCATGTCTTACGTGGCTTACACGAAGGACGGGGTCTCGGACCTGGATTCGCGGCCGGTCACCTTCCTCTACAACGGCGGCCCGGGCTCTTCGACGATCTGGCTGCACATGCTGGCCTGGGGGCCGAAGCGCATCGAGGTGGGCAACGGCACGCTGACCCCGCACGCGCCCTATAAGCTGGTGAACAACGGCGACAGCCTGCTGGACGCGACCGACCTGGTGTTCATCGACGCGCCGGGCACGGGCTTCGGCGAGGTGCTGGACAAGGACAAGGGCGGCGACGGTACGCCCAAGGACGTCTACGGCATCGACGAGGACGCGGCGGCCTTCGCGCAGTTCATCACCCGCTATCTGACGGAAAACAACCGCTGGAATTCGCCGAAGTTCCTCTTCGGCGAGAGCTACGGCACGACGCGCTCGGCGGTGCTGACGAACATGCTGGAGACCAAGGACAGCGTGGACCTGAACGGGGTGGTGCTGCTCTCCTCGGTGCTGAACTTCAACATCAACCTGGATTTCCCGGAGGTGGACCCGGGCGTCAACATCTCCTACGCGCTCGGCCTGCCGAGCTACGCGGCGACGGCCTTCTACCACAAGAAGCTGCCGCAGCAGCCGGCGGACATGCAGGCCTTCCTCGCGCAGGTGGAGCAGTTCGCCACCGGCGATTACCTGCGGGCGCTCGACGAGGGCGACCGGCTGGACGCGGCCACGAAGCAAGCGGTCGCCGCGAAGCTGCATGAGTACACGGGCCTGCCGGTGGATTACCTGCTGAAGGCGGGCCTCAGGGTGACAGGCGGGCAGTTCGCGCAGCAGCTCCTGGGGGACACGGACTCGATCACCGGGCGCCTGGATTCGCGCTTCAGCGGCCCGGCCATCGATCCGCTGTCGGAGGACGCGGACTACGATCCGCTGGATTCCTCCATCGATGCGCCCACCGTGGACGTCTTCAACCAGTACGTGCGCGAGACGCTGCATTTCGGGAAGGACATGACTTACAAGCCCGAGATCAACGTGTTCCCGATGTGGGACTTCAAGCACCAGCCGCCCGGCGCGCCCTTCGCCCTGCCCTTCACGCCGAACGTGATGCCGGACCTGGCCTCGGCCATGAAGCATGACCCGAACCTGCACGTGATGCTGGCGGGCGGCTACTTCGACCTCGGCACGCCCTTCTACGCGGCGGAATACGAGATGCACCAGCTCACGCTCACGCCGGCGCTGCAGAAGAACATCAGCTACCACTTCTTCCCGTCGGGCCACATGGTGTACCTGAACCCGGAGGCGCGGAAGGGGCTGCACGATGCGGTGGAGAAATTCATCGACGCCAATTACGTGCACTGACCGGCCGCCCATCCGCGGTTATTCAAGGGGCCCTGCGGGGCCCCTTTTCTTTGCAGGCGCGGGAGCGCGCGGGATGGGGCGGCGGGCGGTCCGTCAAAAAAAACGCGCTCCAGGCGGCAAAACCCTGGAGCGCGTGTTCCGATCAAACCGACTTCCCTGTCACTCCGACGTCTATCTTTCCACGCCACGAGTATTGGGCGAGGCGCGTGCGGCGTCAACAACAGGCGGGTGACATGTCGGCTCGGTGACGCAGCGCGCCGATAAAGACGCGGAATGGCCGCGCGCGGCGGCGTCTTTCAGGACTGAAAGGCTTTTCGAGCCTTACGCCGCCGAGGCTAGGCGCGCGATGCTGAAGGGAGCGACGACGGCGGCCTACAGATGCTCATAGATGTGTCTGAAGACTTCTTCGTTGCGCCAGTATTCGATGTGGGCGAGCAGCGGGGTGACGGCGCGCCGGTCCGGTCTGTTTTGCACCCTGAACCGGCCGTATTGCCTGTCGTCCTTGTCGTCGTAGAACTTGAGCCAGTTGCTGACGATGTCGGAGATGGAATACACGTTCACCCAGTCGATCTGGCGGAAGGGCTCATAGGCCAGGATCAGGGGCTGCAGGGAGGCGGCGAGCGCCTCGCGGGTGGCGGTGGTGTCGGCCCACTGGTTGGCGAAGATGAAGGCGGTCTTGTCCAGGGGCGAGCCGAAGGTGAGCAGCAGCCGGGTGCGCCTGAGGACCCTGAGGGGCGCGGTGCTCAGGGCGTCGTCGTTGATGAGGGCGTTCAGGGTGTCGTAGGTGATGACGGAGCCGAGCGAGTGGCCGGCGAGGATGACGCCGTCATACGGCTGGTCTTTCTGGGCGTAGATGGCCTTGGCGATCGCGAACACGGTGGCCTTGATGCGCAGGCGCAGGTCGTTGAACTTGTCGAGGCTGTGGGAGGAGACGTAGGCCGCCACGTCGCCGACGTATTCCACCAGGAAGAGCTTGACCACCCAGGAGCCCAGGGCGAGCAGGCCCCAGATGTAGAGCCAACCCTCTTCGGCCACTTCCCTGGCAAAGGGGCACTGGTCAAGCCATGCGGCGAACCACGGACAGGCCGCGACCCACCAGAAGAGGCCGAGGACGGTCCAGGCGGCGATGAGCGGCCAGAAGAGGCCCAACAACACCGGCCGGCGCAGGTGCCTCTCCCCGAACCGGTTCAGCTTGCTCAGCCAGTAGAGCACAGCGCCGGTGAGGATGGAGACGGCGCCGAAGCAACCGGCCACGAAGGTGAGCGCTTGGTATCGCTCCGGAAACCTGGCGCCGGGATCGCCGCCCAGGATGTGGTCGGCGCTGAAGCAGGCGATCACCGCGTTGAGGCCCGTCAGGCTCAGGAGCAGGAACGCCGCGAGCAGCAGCGACAGGCGCGCCCAGGGCTGGCCCCCGAAATCCACCTCTTTGCCGAACATCCAGCGCTTGAACCCGCCGACGGTGTTGCGCAGGCCGTTGCCGGCGGCGCCGAACAGGAACCCCATCACGTCCTTCAGGGAGACCTGCCCTTCGGTGAGCGGCGCCCAATAGCCCTCGTAGACGTGGACTTCGACGTCTTCGCCCGCCTTGTTCCGGGTGTCGAACTCGACCCGCTGGGTGGTGAGATCCCCGAGACGGGCGGTGACGGCGCGGACGTCAGGCACCTTTTGCCTGCTCTGCACCTGCGCCGTGGCGATGAGGCCCTCGGCCAGGGCGTCCAGGGTCTCGAAGGGCAGTTGCTGCCCCATGCCGTGGGTGATGAGCACGGCGACCCTACGCTTGGCGCGCCTGGCCTTGCCCTTTTCGGCCCGCAACGCGGCCTTCGGCGCCGGCTTCTCGCCCGGAAACGCGACCCTACGCTTGATGCCGCCCCATCTGCCCATGGTGCTTCTCCCTGTCGTTGCCCGGCCGGGCGATTTTCGCGCGTCAATATACGCCGCGCCGCCGCGGACGTGCGCACGTCGACTCCACCGGGTGATATGAGATGGAAGTGTCCGCTTCCCTGCCCGCCCCCTGAAATCCCTGCGGATAGTTATAGACCCTTCCGGGCGTCCCGGGGAAGGCTTCCCGATGTTTCAATCTGGACTGAGTCTTTGCGCGCAGGAATCCTGTTCAGGTGTTTGATTTGCCGGCCTCACGGTGCGGGCCGCGCAGGTCGCGCAGCCCGTTCTGAGCGTGGATTACGAAATGACCCGTTACCGCATCCCCTGGGACTACGGCGACAAGTCCGATACCTTGCTCACTCTCACCGTGCTAGAGCAGATCATCGGCCTGCAAACCAGTGCCAAGGAGATTCCCGGCACCAGTTACGTGCATGTAGGACGGTAGCTGGCACCATGCGGTCCGGGAGAATATCAGCGCAACTGGACTGGTATCAGCTTTCCCTGAGCCATGCCCACGCTTCGGCCTCGTCCTCGAACAGCTTCACGAAGTAGCCGCGGTTGCGGCAGACGTCTTCGTAGAACTCGTAGACCTCGCGCCGGTAGCCGTCCTTGGGCAGGAGCACGGCCGCGTGGACCTGGTGGGGGATGCCCTTGGAAGCATAGAGGTCCGGGAGCTTGTAGACGTCGAGGATGGGCACGTCGAGCTGCGCCTTGGAGCAGTCCAGCATGACGCGCGTCGCCCGTTCCCTGGCCGCGAGGCCCACGGATTCGCGGGTCATCTCCCCCGCCTCGGTCGCGGACACCTTGCCCTCGATGAGGACGCGCAGGATGCGGCCGTCGTCTGTGAAACCCATGGTCCAGGGCATGGCTGACTCGCTAAAAATCCCCCCGGATTCAGTCTAGCACCGCCGCGCGGAGCCGGCGGCGTCACTTCACGGCGGGATCGCGCTGCAGCGGATGGGCCTCGGTGTTGAACACCACTTCGTCGAAGTCCAGCGTCGCGGCCGGGGCGAAGATCAGGTAGTAGTACTTGAAGGTCTCGGCGAAGACGTAGCTCTCCATGTCGTCCCGCTGCTCTTTGGTGATGACGCTCTTCAGGGCCGCGTAGCCGTGGGGCGCGCGGCAGTATTTCACGAACTCGTCGAACATCTTGAGGGCGTGGGCGCGGTAGGCGGGATCCCGGGTGTAATGCCAGAGGTAGTAGGTGGACTCCACGATCTCGGGGCGCAGCTCGTAACCCGGGTATTCCACCTTCATGGTCTTGTAGTCGAGCACTTCGGGCTCGATGCCGTAGAGGTCCCACATCTTGTAGGAGGAGTCCTGCAGGTGGCGGGCGCGGTTGAGGTCTCCCGAGAAGGCCAGCACCGCCGGGAAGTAGGCGTCCAGGGCGCCGTATTCGGTGGCGGTGCGCTTGCCGGTGTTCATGTCCGCGTGGCCGTACCAGAGGCCGTCGGCGCTGTCGTCCTCCAGGTACTTGTCCACGGCGGCGATGCTCGCCTTCCACATGGCGCGGCAGCCCCGGTCGTGGAACAGCACCGAGCATTTCCAGAGGTATTCGTAATAAGAGTCGATGCCGCCGCTGATGTGGGAGTCGGCGTCGGTCCACTGCCCGGTCTCCACGTTGATGGAGTCCCCCACGAGGCCGATGGCGGAGCGGCGCCGGTAGGTCTCGACGAGCGCGCGCTTGGCCTTGGCCAGGAACCTTGGGTCGCCGGTGAGCTTGCTCAAGGTGCCGAACTCGAGGATGAGCGTGCCGGTCTCGGCCGGGTTGCTCACCGCGCCCTTCACCTTGCCGGTGCGCAGGTTCACGAACTGGTAAGGCAGGCCCGTGGGCGAGTTGAAGGCCGGCAGGAGCCGGGTGCCGAGGTCCTTGGCGAGCGCCAGCAGGCGCTTGTCGCCCGTGAGCTCGTAACCTGAGAGCAGGCCGCCCAGGAGCCGGATGGTGATCTCGAAGTTCTTGACGTAGATGTCCTTGTCGAAATCGAGCCGGGTGTCGATGAGCCGGCGGTCCTTGTCCGCTTCCTTCTTCAATCCCATGATCACCAGCGTGTCCAAGGCGTCCACGGGCGTCATCAACAGGGACTGACCGTACCAGTCCCGGGGTTTCAGGCTCAGGGGCATGAGCTCGTCATGACCCCAGGCGTATTTCTCGTAGTTCCGCCAGCCGTGGAGGAACTCGGCCTTCACCCGCGCGGCGGTGGCGGCGGGCGCCTCGTCCGCGCTCCAGGCGGGCGCCGAGAGGAGCAAGCCGGCGAGCGTCACCGCGAAGACCTTCGTGCCTTGAATCATCGCCGCTCTCCTCTATTTGCGCAGCAGCCTCAGCACTTCGTGACCGGCGCCCATGGTGTGATAGTCGGTCTTCCCCGCCGGGCTCTTCTCATCGCTGTACTTCCTGTTGTCCTCGCTGAGGATGCGGTACCAGGCGCCGTGGCGGTGGTCCACTAAGTGCTGCCAAGAATACTCCCAGATGCGCTGGTACCAGTCCCAGTACTTCGCCTCGCCGCCGCGGGCGGCGAGCAGGGCGGCGGCGGCCAGGGATTCCGCCTGCACCCAGAAATACTTGTCGCCGTCGCAGATGCGTCCGTCCGGCGCGAAGCCGTAGGCGATGCCGCCGTGTTTCCCGTCCCAGGCGCGGGAGAGCGCGGTGTCGAAGAGCTGCCGGGCCGTAGGCAGCATCCAGGCCTCGGGGCGGTGCCGCTCCAGGATCAGGAGCAGCTTGGCCCACTCGGTCTGATGGCCGGGCTGGAAACCCCAGGGCCGGAAGAGATGCTTGGGGTCGTCACGGTTGTACTGCCAGTCCGGCTCCCAGCGCGTGTCGTAGTGCTCCCAGACGAGGCCGTCGGCCTTCTGCGCCTGGCGGCGGGTCATGTGGTCCGCGAGCAGGTGGGCCCGGTCCAGGTAGCGGACCGTGCCCGTGGCTTCATGGGCCGCGAGCATGGCCTCGCACATGTGCATGTTGGCGTTCTGGCCCCGGTAGGGGCTGAGCACCCAGTCCGGCGAGGCTTCGTCCTTATATAGGCCGTAGGCTTCATCCCAGAACCGCGCCTCGAGCAGCTCCCAGACTTCGTCCATCCACGCGACGCTGCCCGGCAGGCCCACCGCGTGGGCGCAGCTGTAGGCCAGCAGCACGAAGGCGAGGCCGTAGCAGTGGTTGGTGCGGTCCTCGGGTCTGCCGTCCCTGAGGGTCCAGGCGTAGCCGCCGCTCAGGGCATCGCGGTGCACCGCGCGCAGGTACTTGATGCCGTGCTGCACGGCTTCCAGATACTCCGGGTCCCGGAACTCCCGGTAGGCCATCGCATAGTTGAAGATGAAGCGGGTGCTGCTCACGAGATGCCGGTGGCCCGCGTCGTAGACCCGGCCGTCGTCCTTGAAGTAGTGGAAGAAGCCGCCCTTGGGATCGATGCAGCGCGGGTGATAGAAAGCCATCGTCTGGGCGATGTGTTCGCGCAGGAACTCGGGCGAGCGGAAATCCGGCGTGCTCATGGCTTGTCCTCAAGGAATGCTTCCGCTTCCGCGAGCGCCGGCATGGACTCGAAGGTGCCGTGGCGCTGCACGCACAGGGCGCCGCAGGCGGAGGCGAAGCGCAGGGCCTGCCGCACCCGTTCGGCGTCCGCCAGGAAAGCGTCGAGGTTCGCGGGCCGCACCCTCTCCAGCGCCAACCGGTTCAGCAGCCCGCCCATGAAGGCGTCGCCCGCGCCGGTGGTGTTCACCGCCGGCACCGGGAAGATGGGCAATATGTCCTCGCCATGCCGCGTGAGC
>DASUBN010000004.1:0-6239 GCA_035763245.1 Gammaproteobacteria bacterium
GGCCAGGCCATCAGCTACATCAAGGAACACCTCCCCAACGCCTGAACGGCGGGGTCCCATGCACAAACGCCGTTGTCACCGCGAGGTGGCAACGGCATTGTCATTTATGCGAGGTACGCTGAAAGTTTGCGCAGCGTCCCCGGAACCCGCCAACGGCGCGGTCCGCGGGCGCATTCAGGCGTTTACCGGCTTCCCGTATACTGTTTCATATCGGTCTGAAGAGGGACAAAACGGTGTCTAAGCGGCGTGTGGTCGTGACAGGTATGGGCATCATCTCCCCCGTGGGTAACAGCGTGGAGGAGGCCTGGGCCAACATAATCGCCGGCAAGAGCGGGACCGGCCCCATCACCCATTTCGACGCGACCAACTACCCGACCCGGATAGCCGCCGAGGTCAAGAACTTCGACGTCACTCAGTACATCCCGCCCAAGGACGTGAAGAAGATGGATCCCTTCGTGCACTACGGCATGGCGGCCTCCATCCAGGCGCTCAAGGACAGCGGCATAGCCGTCACCCCCGAGAACGCGCCGCGCATCGGCGTCGCAGTGGGCGCCGGCATCGGCGGGCTCACCAACATCGAGAAGGCCCATTCCTCCATCATCGAAAACGGCTCACCCAAGCGCGTCTCGCCGTTCTTCGTGCCGTCGAGCATCATCAACATGATCTCCGGCAACCTCTCCATCATGTACGGGCTCAAGGGGCCGAACATCGCGGTGGTCACCGCCTGCACCACCGCCAACCACAACATCGGCGTGGCCATGCGATTCATCCAGTACGGCGATGCGGACGTGATGATCGCCGGTGGCGCCGAGATGGCCACCACGCCGCTGGGCGTGGGCGGTTTCTGCGCGGCGCGTGCGCTCTCCGAGCGCAACGACGCACCCGAGAAGGCGAGCCGCCCCTGGGACATGGATCGCGACGGTTTCGTGTTGGGCGAGGGCGCGGGTGTCCTGGTGCTGGAGGAGTACGAGCACGCGAAGCAGCGCGGCGCGAAGATATACGCCGAGCTCATCGGCTTCGGCATGAGCGGCGACGCTTACCACATGACCTCGCCGCCGGACGACGGCGAAGGCGCGCGCCAGTGCATGGTGCACGCGCTCGCCGACGCGGGCATCAAGCCGGAACAGGTGGACTACATCAATGCCCACGGAACTTCGACGCCGGTGGGCGACAAGGGCGAGACCATCGCCATCAAGCGCGCCTTCGGCGACCACGCCAAGAAGGTGGCGGTGAGTTCCACCAAATCCATGACGGGCCACTTGCTGGGCGCGGCCGGCGGCGTGGAGGCGGTATTCAGCCTCCTGGCGTTGCGCGACCAGGTGGCGCCTCCCACCATCAACCTGGAGAACCCGGATCCGGAGTGCGACCTGGACTACGTGCCCGGCAAGGCGCGCAAGATGAAGATAGACGTGGTGCTGTCCAACTCTTTCGGGTTCGGCGGCACCAATGGAACCCTGGTGTTCAAGCGCCTGAGCTGAAGAGCCGAGGTCGCGTTCAAGAGCACGCGCCGACATGGCGCCCCTGAGCATCCAGCCCTTCCCATATGATGTCGACCTGTCCGGCGCTTGCCGTGATGAGCTGCACCGGTTCCCGTACCTTCTGGAGAGCGCCGCCCGAGGCGGTACCCAGGGCCGGTGCGACCTGCTGTTCGTCCGTGATGACACTGATGCATTGGTGCTTCGCGCGGATGGGTCCCTCACGGGCCCTCATGCGCGCGATGCCAGTGGGGATTTCTTCGCTGCCTTGGATGCTTGGTGGCGGGCAGAGCGTTCCAGGGCTATAGCCGTCCACGAACACGCAGGACTGCCTTTTACGGGCGGCTGGTTCCTGTATCTGGGTTATGAGTTGGCCGGGCAGGTGGAGGCCGGGCTCAGGCTGCCGCGCGGCGAGGACCTGCCCATCGCCTTGGCCGCGCGCACGCCGGCAGCGGTGGTGCGCGATCACGTTACGGCAAGCGCCGTTTTCGTGAGTGAGCCCGGGTTCGATCCAGCTGTCCTTGATCGGCTGGGTTCGCTGATGACAGTGCACCCCGGGGACGCTGATACGGCAGTGCTTGCCACGGCGTTGCAGGAAGAGACGCCGGAACGTTATCTCGTCCAAGTGGAGAGGGCACGGCGTTATGTGCAGGATGGCGACATCTTCCAGGCCAATCTCTCACGCCTCTGGTCGGCGGGGCTTGCGGCCGGTACCGATGCGGTCGCGCTTTACCGTCGGCTGCGGCGTGCCAATCCGGCACCTTTTGCCGGCCTCGCGCTGTTCGAGGGTGCGGCAGTTATCAGCTCTTCTCCGGAGCGGTTGGTACGAGTAGTGGGGGAGCGAGTGGATACCCGCCCGATCGCAGGCACAAGGCCCCGGAGCACGGACCCGGAACGGGATGCAGCCCTGATACGTGAACTCATCGGGCATCCAAAAGAGCGGGCTGAGCACGTGATGCTTGTGGATATGGAACGCAACGACCTGGGGCGCATCGCCGCCACCGGCAGCGTGCTGGTCGATGAGCTCATGGTGGTGGAGTCCTACACCCATGTGCATCATATCGTCTCCAACGTGGAAGCACGGCTTAAGGCTGGTACCACGCCCGGCGAGGTGATTCGAGCCGTATTTCCGGGCGGTACCATCACCGGCTGCCCCAAGGTCCGGTGCATGGAGATCATCGCGGAGCTGGAGCAGGCACCCCGGGAGGCCTACACCGGCGCCATGGGCTATCTCGACCTCAACGGTGATATGGACCTCAATATCCTGATACGCACCTTGAAGCAGAGAGGCGACAGACTGGAGTTCCGGGCCGGCGCCGGCATCGTGGCCGATTCCGTCCCCGAGAACGAACTGCAGGAGACCCGGGCCAAGGCGCGTGGTCTCGCTCAGGCGCTGGGGGCGGATGTATGAACGGTTGCTGGATAGATGGCGAGCGGGCGGAGATGCTGCCGGTCGCCGATCGGGGCTTGCAATACGGGGATGGCTTGTTCGAGACACTGGCGGTGCGCCATGGGCGCATCGTCCTCCTGAGCCACCATTTGGACCGGCTCCAGGAAGGCTGCAGGCGGCTAGTTATGTCCATGCCTGATCGGGATCTGCTGCAGAGGGAACTGTCCGCGGCGGCCGAGGGACAGGAGGGCGCGGTGCTGAAACTGGTGCTCACCCGCGGCTCCGGCGGCCGTGGTTACCGCCCACCGAGCGCAACGCCCGCGCGCCGCATCCTGTTCCTCCATCCCCGGCACGATTACCCCGTGATCTGGGCAGAGGAGGGTGTGCGGCTGCGCCTGTGTGAGACCCGTCTCGCACTCCAACCCAAGCTCGCAGGCATCAAGCATCTGAATCGGCTGGAGCAAGTGCTGGCCCGTGGTGAATGGAGCGAGACGGATGGATTCCAGGAGGGCTTGATGCTCGGCCTGGATGGTATGGTAGTTGAAGGTACAATGAGCAATGTATTCGCATCACCGCGGGAGGGCGTGTTGGTGACACCGGATCTGAGCCACTGCGGAGTGGCTGGAGTGATGCGCCGCCATCTCCTGGAATCGGCCCGCGGAGCGAGGGTGGAAGTGCAGGTCAAACCCCTGAGTTTGGCGGAACTCCAGGGCTGCGCTGAGATCTTCCTGAGCAACTCCCTCATAGGCGTGTGGCCGGTAGCGGAGTTCGAAGGCCACCGTCACGCGGTGGGACCCATGAGCCGCCTTGCCAGATCCTGGGCGGAAGCGGCGTGAGGCGCCTTGTCGCCGCCGCCGCGGTTCTGGCTGCGACTGCCTTCCTGGCGGGCGGCTATCTCTACTGGCGCTGGTGTGTCGAGCCGTTGCCCATCGGCGCTCGGCCGGTGGATGTTGAGATTGAACCCGGCGAATCTTTGCGCCATGTGGCCGCGGACTTCGAGGGGAAGGGCGTCATGCGTCATGCCTGGGACCTAGTGGCTTATGGGCGGCTGCATGAAGCCTCGGCCGGCATGCGCGCCGGAGAGTACAGGGTGGAGCCTGGCACCACGGTAGCCGGCCTGCTGGCGCTCTTGCGCAGCGGCAAGGTGGTGATGCATTCCCTCACTATCGTGGAAGGCTGGAACCTGAAGGCGACCCTCGCCGCGGTAGCGGCGGACCCCTACCTGAAACATACGTTGCAGGGCGTGAGCGGCAAGTCCCTGGCAGAGCGTCTCGGGCTAGATACTTCGAGTATCGAGGGCATGTTGTTGCCGGATACCTATCAGTTTCCCAAGGGTACGAGCGATGTGGCCTTCCTGCGCCGTGCCACTGTGGCAGCACAGCAGGAATTGTTCGCCGCCTGGCACGAGCGCGCGGCGGATCTGCCTTACAAATCACCCTACGACGCGCTCATCATGGCTTCCATCGTAGAGAAGGAGACGGCGCAGCCCGCAGAGCGCGGGCTCATCGCCGGGGTATTCGTGCGGCGCCTCGAGAAAGGCATGAAACTGCAGACCGACCCTACGGTGATCTATGGCCTGGGCGACGCCTACGACGGTGACATCACTTACAAGGACCTGCGCACCGACACGCCTTACAATACCTATACCCGCTACGGACTGCCGCCGACCCCCATCTGCATGCCAAGCCGTGCTTCCATCGAGGCTGCGCTGCATCCGACGCCAGGCAAGGCCCTTTACTTCGTGGCCAAGGGCGATGGCACTCACGTGTTCTCCGACACGCTCGTGGAGCAGAATGCCGCGGTGCAGAAGTACCAGATCAAGCACAAGAAGCCATGAGGAAAAAGCCGGTACGCGGATGTTTCATCACCCTCGAGGGGCTCGAGGGCGTGGGCAAATCCACGCATATGCAATTCGTGAGCGGTTGGCTGCGCGCCCAAGGACGGACTGTGCTTGTCACCCGCGAACCCGGCGGCACGCCGGAGGCGGATGAGATACGCAGCACTTTGTTGAAGGTGCGTGGCGGGGCATTCGACCCCATGGCGGAACTCTTGTTGATGTTCGCCGCCCGCGCTGTGCATGTGGAGAGACTCATACGTCCCGCGTTGGCAGCCGGCACCTGGGTGGTCTGCGATCGCTTCACGGATGCAAGCTACGGCTACCAGGGCGGCGGGCGGGGCATACCCATGGCACGGATCGCGGCTCTGGAGCACATGGTGTTACGTGGTTTGAAGCCTGACATGACCTTGCTTCTGGATGCACCACTCGATGTGGGCATGACTAGGATACGCAGCCGCGGAGAATTGGATCGGTTCGAACGGGAGCAGGACGATTTCTTCCAACGAGTACGCAAGGTATATCTGGCGCGCGCCAAACGCGAACCCCGGCGCATCAAACGCGTGGACGCGGCGCGGGACATACCCGCCGTCCAAGCGGACATCGCCAAGCTGCTTGAAGCAGGATTGAAGCGATGGAAATGAACACCCAGCCAGCGCCCGCGGATGTGCCGCTGCCCTGGCAGCAGGAGGCCTGGTGTTCGCTCGCAAGGTTGTTGGCGGAGAGCCGGCTACCCCATGCGCTGCTGATCACCGGCGAGGCGGGTCTTGGTAAGTCGGCCTTCGCCATGGCCTTCGCGCGTCTCGCACTCTGCCGGAGCCCGACCGGTGATTCAGCCTGCGGCGAGTGCCTCTCCTGTGTCCAGTTCGCCGCCGGTTCCCACCCGGATTACCTCAGGCTCACGGTTGAGGAGGAGAAGTCCGCCATCGGGGTGGAGCAGGTGAGGGGGCTCATCGGCGATCTGCAGCTCAAGAGCGGCCACGGCGGCCGCAAGCTGGCACTCATCGATCCGGCGGAGGCCATGAGCGTGGCCGCCGCCAACAGCCTGCTCAAGACCCTGGAGGAACCGCCGGCGGATACCCTGCTGCTGCTGGTGACGGCGGCTCCGGGGCGTTTGCCCGCCACGGTGCGCAGCCGATGTCAGACCCTTCCTCTCGCGGCACCGGCGCTAGATCAGGCCCTAGCCTGGCTCAATGCGCGCATCTCGCGCGAAGACTGGCCGGTCCTGCTCGGATTCTGCGGTGGGGCACCCCTGGCGGCGCTTGCCCTAGCCGCCATGGGCATCGAGGAGCGGCGCAAGAGCTTCTTCGCCGCGCTGGCCCGTTTGCGGGTTGGCCAGGCGAACCCGGTGATGCTGGCGAGCCACCCCAAGGATGCCTATCCGGAACTGCTCAAGCTCCTGTGGAGCTTCACTTCCGATCTCATCCTGATCCACAGCGGCGACACCGGCCGGGTGGTGAACCGCGACCAGCTGCCGCTATTGCAAAAGGCCGCGGAGGGCCTAAACTTGCGTAGCCTCTACGCATTCCTGGACTCGGTC
>DASUBN010000005.1:0-3344 GCA_035763245.1 Gammaproteobacteria bacterium
AAGACAGCCCCGACAAGTACACCGTGCTGGAAAATGCCCCCACCCAGAAGTACGCCCGCACCATGGCCCTGGACCGGGCCACCCACACCGTCTACCTCGTCACCGCCGACGTAAAGATCGACCCGCCGGTCGCCGACGGCGAACGTCCCAAGCGCACCGTGCTACCCAACAGCTTCAGGCTGCTGGTGATGTCACCGAAACAGTAATGAAGGGAAGAGGGGCGGCCGGCAGGCCGCCCCGACATATCAGGAAGCGCATCGCGTCGGCCGTGAGGTCGCT
This sequence comes from Gammaproteobacteria bacterium, assembly GCA_035763245.1. GTDB lineage: Bacteria > Pseudomonadota > Gammaproteobacteria > Natronospirales > REEB76 > DASUBN01. The sequence continues at coordinate 280 of DASUBN010000005.1, forward strand.
CCTTTGCTATCAGGGGGCGCGCCGTGCCGGCCCACGGGATTTAGGACCCCGTTCCCAGACATGACAAACGCCACTACCCGGGCTCACCCAAGCCGGGCATCATGTCGCCCCAGCTATAAAGGTATGAGGGGCCGGACATGCAGGACCAGAAGAAGCCATCCCTCTTCGCCAACCGCGACTTCAAGCTGCTCTTCATGGGCAGCAGCGTCTCCGCCCTGGGCGACCAGTTCACCCTCGTGGCCCTGCCCTGGCTCGTGCTCAAGCTCACCGGCAACCCGGCGGCCTTGGGTCTCGTGCTCGCCGCCATGGCCCTGCCGCGCGCCGTGTTCATGCTCATCGGCGGCGCCGTGGTGGACCGCATGTCCCCGCGCCGCGTGCTGCTCGTCTCCCGGGCCGTGAACGCCGTGTTCATCGCTCTGCTGGCGATCCTGGTCATGGCCGGCGCCATCCAGATGTGGCTCGTCTACCTCGTCGCGCTCGGCGTCGGCATCTCCACCGCCTTCGTCTACCCGGCGGGCACCTCCATCATGCCCCAGCTCGTGGAGCGCGATCAGCTCCAGTCCGCCAACGCCATGTTCATGGGCATGCGCCAGATGTGCATGTTCCTGGGTCCCGCGCTTGCCGGCTTCGTCATCGCCGGCGGCAGCAAGCTCGCGCCCACCGCGCTCGCGGACGCCACCGGCATGGGCTGGGCCTTCACCATCGACGCCGTCAGCTTCATCTTCTCCCTCGTCTCGCTGTGGATGGTGCGCATCCACACCGACTACCATCCCCCCAAGCCCGAGGGCGGCGTGCTGGCCGACGTCATGAAGGGCCTCAAGGGCGTGTGGGAAGACGTGCCCCTGCGCGCCTTCATCCTCTACGTCAGTGCCGTGGCCGTGTTCGTGGGCGGCCCCATCCAGGTCGGCCTGCCCGTGCTCGCCAACTCGCGCCTCGACCTCGGCGCCGCCTCGCTCGGCATCCTCATGACCGCCAACGGCGGCGGCATCATCGTCGGCAGCGTGCTCTCAGGCGTGGGCGCCAGGCTCTCCCGCGGCCGGCTCGGCATCATGGTGCTCTGCATCGACTTCACCATCGGCCTCGCCGTGCTCCTGCTCACCCAGGTGCATTCGACGCTCGCCGGCGCCGCGCTGCTCGCGCTCACCGGCGTCCTGGGCGGCATCGCCCAGATCTCCGTGTTCACCTGGATCCAGCAGCGCGTGCCGCAAGCCATGCTCGGCCGCACCATGAGCGTCGTCATGCTCACCTTCCTGGGGCTCGGGCCCCTGTCCGCGGCCGTGGCCGGCGTGCTGCTCAACGTCGTCTCCCTCACCGCGCTCTTCGGCGGCGCCGGCCTCGCCTTAAGCGCCACCGCCGCCTTCTGCCTCACCCGGCCTTCCCTGCGCAGCATCGGCGTCGCGAAGCCCCTGCAAGCCTGACCCCGCCCCGCCCGGCGCCGATTGTTACAAGCCCCTCGGCGCCGGGCGGCGGCTAATGTCCTGAATTCGCGGCAGAATCCCAAGTAGGTCCCGGCCTACGAAGTGCTTCGCTCTCAAACTACTTTCCCCCGGGTGTTTCCCGCCTTGCTGCCGCCTGCCGCGCGGGTCCACACTTCCTGAGTTGGGGAACCGGCCCACAAGGCCGGTGTCACATACACACTGCAGGTCGCGCCTGAGAGGGAAATTCGGCCCGCGTAGCAGGTGGAGAAGATGGAGTCGCCCAAACTGACCAAGGTTGCGGTGAGCGATCTCGAGATCGGCATGTATGTCGATCAGCTGGATCGGCCGTGGACGGAGACCCGGTTCATGTACCAGGGCTTCTTCGTCCGCAACCAGGAGACCATCGACGAGCTCGCGCGCGTCTGCAAGTTCGTGTTCGTCGACGCGGAGCACGACACCGGCGACACCCCGAGCCAGCGCCCCCCGAAATCCGTCCCCGAGCGCTACCCCGCCACCCAGCCGGTGGAGCGCGAGATCGTGCGCGCCAAGGCCATCTACCAGGAAGCCACCGCCGCCACCAAGACCATCTTCACCCAGATGCTCCAGAGCGGCCGGCTCGACGTGGACCTGGCCCGCGCCACCGTCACCCCCATGCTCGACAGCATGCTGCGCAACCCCAATGCGCTCGTCTGGCTCACGCGCATGAAGCAGCACGACTCCTATATATTCAGCCACGCTCTCAACTGTTCCATCTGGGCCCTGGCCTTCGCCCGGCACCTGGGGCTGGACAAGGACGAGATCTACGAAGTGGGCCTGGGCTGCCTGCTCATGGACGTGGGCAAGACCCAGCTCCCGCTCACCCTGCTCCTGAAACCGGGGCCCCTCAACGCCGACGAGTTCAAGCTCGCCCAGAGCCACGTCTCCGTGAGCCGCAACATCATCCGCGGCATGGATGGCATCACCTCGCGCATCCTCGAGCTCGTGCAGAACCACCACGAGCGCTTCGACGGCAGCGGCTATCCCCACGGCGTCGAAGGCAAAGAGATCCCCACCCTCGCCAAGATCGCCGGCATCGTCGACACCTACGACGCCTTAGTCAGCTTCCGGCCCTATGCCGGCGAGCGCCCGCCGCACGAAGCCATGCGCTACATCTACGGCCTGCGCGGCACCCTGTTCCAGGACGAAGTGGTCGTCAAGTTCATGCAGGTCGTGGGCGCCTTCCCCACGGGCTCCGTCGTCGAGCTCAACACCGGCGCCGTCGGCATCGTGCTCGCCCAGAACCAGCAACGCCTGCGGCCCAGGCTCGCCCTCATCACCGACGACCGCAAACAGCGCATGTCCCACCCCGCGGTGGTGGACATGATGTACGACAACCCCTGGTCCGACACCGGCAAGTTCTGGATAGACCGCTGCCTCCAAAATGGAGCATATGGCGTCGAACCCCAGCAGCTCGGCATCTAACTTCTCTGTTCTGCCTGAACAACTAGCTATTTAAGAAGAGTTTATAAAAGCGTCGCGCGCGTTTTTATAATGCTGTCTTATAAACCTAGCCGCTGTGGGTCTACTCCATAAGCGCCATTCTGGAGACACCTGTCGATCCAGAACTTGGCGGTGTCGGACCAGGGGTTGTCGTACATCATGTCCACC
>DASUBN010000006.1:0-4761 GCA_035763245.1 Gammaproteobacteria bacterium
CATGCTCACCCACATACTGATCCGCAACTTCGCCATCATCGAAAACCTGGAGCTGGAGTTCAAACCCGGCATGACGGTGCTCACCGGCGAGACCGGCGCGGGCAAGTCCATCCTGGTGGACGCGCTTGGGCTCGTGCTCGGCGATCGCGCCGAGGCGGGGGTGGTGCGCCACGGCGCCGAGAAGGCCGAGGTGGGCGCCGAGTTCGACCTCAAAGATGCGCCCGAGGCCCTCGCCTGGCTGGAGGAGAACGACCTCGCCGAGGATGGCGCCTGCATCCTGCGCCGGGTGGTGGGCTCAGACGGCCGCTCCCGCTTCCAGATCAACGGCCGCAGCGTGCCACTTCAATCATTGAAAGAGATCGGTGAGCGCCTGCTGGACATCCATGGCCAGCACGAACATCAGTCCCTCATGCGTCCCGCAGCCCAGATGTCGCTCCTGGACGCTTACGGCGACCACGGCAGCCTGCTCAGCCGCCTTGGCAAGCTGCACTCCGATTGGAAAGCAGCCCACGACAAGCTCATCTCCTTACGCACTGCCGCCGGCGACCGGGACAAGCGCCTCGAAATGCTGCGCTTTGAGGTGGGCGAGCTCGAGGCCCTGAAGCTCAAGGCCGGCGAAGTGCAGTCCATCGATGCGGAGCACAAGCGCCTCGCCCACGGAGGCAAGCTCATGGAAACCGCGCAAGGCGCCCTCGACGCCCTCTACGAAGCCGAGGAAGATTCCGCCCACCAGCGCGTAAGCCGCACCCTCGCCTCCCTCGACGCCCAGTCAGAGCTGGAGCCGAGGTTCAAGGCCTTGCGGGACATGCTCGCCGGCGCCCAGGTGCAGTTGACCGAAACCGCCGACGGCCTGCGGGACTATCTGGCGGACGTGGACCTCGATCCCAAACGCCTCGAATGGCTGGAGAACCGCCTCGCCGCCATCCACGACGTGGCCCGCAAGCACCGCATCGAGCCCGATGCCCTGCTCGCGCATTTGGAAGCGCTGCAGACTGAACTCAAGCAGCTGGAGAATTCCGAGATCACCCTGCAGGAACTGGAAGCGGAGCTGGCAAAGCTCAAGGCAGCCTACAAAAAAGCCGCCGAGGAACTGCACGCCAGGCGCGAGAAGACCGCCGCGGACCTGGGCAAGAAAGTCACCGCCGCCATGCAGGAGCTCGGCATGGCGGGCGGCAAGTTCGAGATCGCCGTGACGGTGCCGGATGCGGAGCGCTTCACTGCCAAGGGTATCGACCAGGTGGAGTTCACGGTCACCGCCAACAAGGGCCAGCCCCTGAAGCCCCTCGCCAAGGTGGCTTCCGGCGGCGAGCTCTCCCGCATCTCGCTCGCCATCCAGGTGATCGCCGCCCAGGCGGCGGCAATCCCTTCCATGGTCTTCGACGAGGTGGACGCCGGCATCGGTGGCGGCACGGCCGAGATCGTGGGCCGGCGTCTCCGGGACCTGGCCGCCAAGCGCCAGGTACTCTGTGTCACCCACCTGCCCCAGGTGGCGTCCCAGGGCCATCAGCACTTCCGAGTGCTGAAGGAGACCAAGGGTAACACCACCCTGACCCGCATCGAGTCATTGGACAAGAAGAGCCAGGTGGAAGAGCTGGCGCGGATGCTGGGCGGGGTGGAGATCACCGAGACCACCCGCAAGCACGCGCGGGAGATGATCTCCCGCGTCACCGACTGAGTCCGAAAAGCAGGGCCCCAAAAGCGTGGCGATCGCAACTAGAGCGAGCCGGACCACAACGAAGCTATAGCAAGCGCAGCAGCTTTTGGCGTTATTGCAGGTTTCAGGGCATGCAGGGGGCCAAGAGACTCTGCAAGGCCGTGCGCAAGGCCTTATCCGCATCCGCCCATTGCCGCAGGTCCTCGTCCGTCATGCCGATCTCCACCGTGCGGCCCGCGATGTTGTGATGGCGGATGCACTCGGCGCCATGGGCCGCCGCCGGACATTCCACGAAGAACCCGCCTTCGCTGCCCTGCTCCAACACCCCGGGCTCCACCAGGAACCAGCCTTGATCGGGTGCGGACACCAGCACCGGCTGCTGCACCGTGGAGCGAACGGGATCGATCCAGGCGTTCACCTTCTTGAGCCCGCCCTCCGCCGGTGTCACCGCGGCCGGATGGGCCGCCGCGTAATCCCGCAACGCCGCCGTCACCGGGTCGAAGAGGTAAGGGGTGAAGCTCAGCCGCGCCTCGTGGGAGGTGTAGCCCGGCAGCGAGAAGGACAGCTTCACCGAGGTCTCGGTGCGGGTCAGCAGGCCTTCCCGCGAATATTGCCGGTGCGAGAGGGTGCCGGGATCGATGCATTGGCTGCCGTCCTGGCCGTACTCCAGGGCATTGTTGGCGCAGCCGGCGAGGCACAGCGTCAGCAATACCGTAATGATCCGGGGCAGCGGGAATAAAGGCAGGCGAATCACTTCATGGACTTGCGGCAGTTCGAACAGACCCCGTAGATGTAAAGAGAGTGATCCGTCATCTCATAGCCCTTGGCGCTGGCGATCTTCTTCTGGCGCGCCTCGATCTCGGCATCCACGAACTCATCCACCCGGCCGCACTTCACGCACAGGATGTGGTCGTGGTGCGCGCCCTGGTTCAGCTCGAACACCGAATGCCCGCCTTCGAAGTGGTGGCGGGTCACGAGGCCGGCGGTCTCGAACTGGGTCAGCACCCTATAGACCGTGGCGAGGCCGATATCCTCCCCTGATTCCAGGAGGGCCTTGTACATGTCCTCGGCGCTGATGTGGCGCGGGTTGCTGCGTTCCAGGATCTCCAGGATCTTGAGCCTCGGCAGCGTGACCTTGAGGCCCGCGTTGCGGAGTTCCTGGCTTTCGGCGGGGGCTTGGGGCACACGCGCTTCTCGTGGAGAGGGCTGTCAGGTATTATGCGCTACCCGTCAAGCAACGCAATAACGCACCGCCCATGCCCCGTCTGCTGCTGCTCGCGCTCTTCTCCTTGGCCCTCACGGCGTGCTTCAAGCCCGAGATCCGTCAGGGAAACTTCCTGCAACAGGACAAGGTCGACCAATTGAAACTGGGCATGACCCGGCAGCAAGTGGTGCTCCTCATGGGCCGCCCCATGATCCAGGACCCCTTCCACCAGAACCGCTGGGATTATGTGCGCTGGGTGAACCCGAACGACGGCAGCCCCATCGAGAACTGGCGCGTGACGGTGTTCTTCCAGGACAACAAGGTGGCGCGTCTCGACGAGCCGCCGCCCCAGAACCAGGGCACCAAGCTGCAGCTGCCGAGCATCGACGATCTCACCCCGCTGCCCCAGCCCGGTCAGAACGGCCAAGGCGGCCCTGGCGGTGACTGACGCGCTAACGCGCGACCTTCTTGCTCGCCGCACGCTTACGGCGTGCCTCTTTCGGATCCGCGGTGAGCGACCTTAAGATTTCCACCCGATCTCCTTCTTCCAGCATCTGCGTCGCTTCCACGCGCTTGCCATAGATGCCGAGCGGCTGTTCCGCGTCCGCCAGCTCCGGGAAGCGGCGCGCGAGTCCCGATTGGCGCACGGCATCCAGCGCCGTGGTGCCCACCTGCACCGTCAGCGCCACCACCGCCTGCACGTCGGGCCGCGCGTAACAGACCTCCACGTGGATGCCCTCACTTGCCATGCACCGCCGCCGCCCGGCGGATGAAGGCGTCCACCAGGGAGTTGCAGATCTCGTGGAACACCGGCCCCGCCATGAGGTCCAGCATCCCGCTCTTGAACTCGAACTCCATGTCCAGCGCCACCTTCGAACCCTCGTGGTCCAGGTCCGTGAACTGCCAGCGGCCCTCCAGGTGCTTGAAGGGCCCGTCCAGGAGCGTCATGGTGATGGCCTGGCCCGGCTGTAGCGCGTTGCGGGTGGTGAAGGTCTTGTGGAAACCACCCCGGGCCAGCTCCAGGCTCGCCTGCATCTCACCCTCCGTGTGGGAGAGCACCTTGGCGCTGCGGCACCAGGGCAGGAACTCAGGATAGCGCTCCACGTCGTTCACCAGCGCGTACATGTCGGCGGCCGGGTAAGGCACGAGGGCATTCTTGTTTACGCGGCGCATGCATCAATTCTGAGGTAAGCCGCTTGGGCATACAACCTTGGGCGAGCTCCGCCTATATAATGCGCACATGGCTAAGAAAGACGATGACAAGAAGAGCGGCCAATCCACCATCGCTCTCAACAAGCGCGCCCGCTTCGACTACTTCATCGAAGAACGCTTCGAGGCTGGCATCGCGCTTGAGGGCTGGGAAGTAAAGAGCCTGCGGGCCGGCAAGTGCCAGATTGCCGAGAGCTACGTGATCATCAAGGACCGGGAGGCCTACCTCCTGGGCGCCACCATCAGCCCGCTCATCACCGCCTCCACCCACGTGCACCCGGACCCCACCCGCACCCGCAAGCTCCTGCTGCGCCGTGAGGAGCTGGCGCGGCTCATCGGCGCCGTGGAGCGCAAGGGCTACACCCTCGTGCCCACCGCCATGTACTGGAGCCGCGGCCGGGCCAAGCTCGAAGTGGGCCTCGCCAAGGGCAAGCAGGCCCACGACAAGCGGGCCGCCATCAAGGAACGGGACTGGGAACGCCAAAAGGGGAGGATGTTGAGGCACTGAGCCTGGAAACGGGCCGATTCGGCCGCATATCAACTGCTGTAGAATAGAAGCGCACGGGGGCGACCTGGTTTCGACGTGGGTCGTGAAACCCGAAGTGCATGCCGAGGTGCAGGATTCCTCGTAAAACTGTCTTGCAAAAACGCTTAGCTGCGAACGATAGCAACTACGCCCTAGCCGCCTAATCCC
>DASUBN010000007.1:0-3043 GCA_035763245.1 Gammaproteobacteria bacterium
CTGCATGGGCGGGCGACTCGCCTACCTCATCAACTGCCGCCATCCGGCGCGCCTCAAGGCTACGGTGGGTTTCTACGGCGGCTCCATCGCGCCGGAGGCGGAAGGCCCGGACCGCTTCGGCCGCACCCCGCCCATCGGCGAGACCGCGCAGATGCAGGCTCCGCTGTTCCTAGGCTATGGCGCGGATGACCAGGGCATCCACGCCGCCGAACATGCGCGCGTGGTAGCTGCGCTATCGGCCGCCAAGAAGCGCTATACCCTGAACGTCTATCCGGGCGCCGCACACGCCTTCCTGTGCGAGGAACGGGCCAACTACGCGCCGGCCGCCGCAGCGCTGGGCTGGCGCGACGCTATCGCCTTTCTCAAGGCCGAACTCGGCTAGAAGCCCTTGTTGGTGCAGAGCCGCGTCAGCTGCTCCTGTAGCGCCACCGCGTCCTGATCCAGCAGCTGGTCGGAGGGTTTCGCCGAGCGCAGCAGCATCACCGCGCTCTTCTCGTTGATGAGAAATACTTCACCGGCCTGACCCTGGGGTGGAGCGATCTCCCAGCCCGGCACTGCCACTGCCGGCAGCACGTGGATGCGATGGCTGAGGTCATTGGCGGTGGCGTCCGTGAGGGCGCGCGCCCCTCGCTCAGCCAGGGCAAGAGTGTCCAGGAGCACATGCCCGTCCTGGAACTCGATGGAACGGCCGTTGATACGTGCCACGTTACCGAGCTTCCCCGGACGGCGCGCCACCAGGGTGAGAGCGAAGACTCCCAGCTTGCCCATGACCACGTGGTCCACGATAAGTCCGCCGCAGGGGACGTCGTGGAACACCCGGTGACCTTGCAGCGCGAGGCGTCCGAGTGCTCCCGCCAGGGCCACGCTGGAACGAGCCGCGTAACGGCGCAGGCGCCAAGCCATGAAGCCGCGCACTAGGAACACCGACCACACCACGAAAAGCGCGCAGGCGACGCCGAACAGGACCCACATCCACAGGCCGGACAGGCGCGACGCCCCCAGCAACCCGAGCGCGAAGGCGGCGGTGAATCCGGTAGCGGCCGCCGCGGCCAAGAGCAGCAGATCCCGCTCCGTGGCACGCAGCTCGGCCCGAGCGCGTTCGCCCGCGGCGTTCTGGACGAACTCCTGGAAGACCCCCCGGAAGCGGAGATAAGGAGCGACGCGCACCAGCGCCCATAGGATCGCCCAGGCGGCGGCCGCGGCGAGTGCAGCGCCGACGATCAGGTTCAGCACGAATGCCAATGGCATGGCGTCAACTTGTCTATAACCCCATCCGAGGGGGTCATTATGGCGCGGGACGTCCGTGACGCCCAGGCACGAGCCGCGAAACGTTAAATCAGCTTATGGCACAAACCCCGGAAGCCAAGCGCGAAAGTGATCGGGTGGCGTGAGTCGCCCGGTACCCCGGCTTTCAGTGCCAACCGGCCAGGATGGCACCCATGAGGACGAAGTAGACGAACTGGTAGCCCGCGTCGATGAGGAAAGCCTTGAGAGGCAGGTTGGAGTACAGGTTGGCGGTGAGTCCGATGGTGGCCGCGAATCCGAGCCAGCAGAGCACGCCCAACTTGATGCCGGCGGTCACGGCACTCATGTGGGTGATGGCCACCAACAGGCTCATGGCCCCCGCCATCACCAGGAAGCAGAGGAAGGACACGGCGTAGGCACGCTGCGCCTGCTTCTGCATGGCGGCGAGCTTCTCGGGGGTGTGGCCGTGGGCCTGCATCCACTGCTTGGCGAACAGCAGCGGCGAATACCACAGGGCGCCCACCACGAACGCCACCACGGCGGAGACGATCACCGCCCAGAGATTGATGAGATGCAGGTATTGCATGGCTTGCTCCCTCGTCGCGTTATGGAACGACTACTCGTCCCGGTAGATCTTCACCATCTCATGCCCGGTGGTATCTATGTAAGCCCGATACATGCCCTCGGTATTGAAGGGCATGGCGATGTTGCCGTCCTTGTCCATGGCGATGACGCCACCCGTGTCCACGCCGCCGAGTTGCACCAGTTCGTGCATCACCATCTGGTCAGCCGCCTGGGCGAGCGGCATGTCCTTGTAGAGCATCAGGTCCGAGATGGACTTGGTGAGGTCAAGGCGCATGAAGTATTCGCCGGTGCCGGTGCCGGAAGCGCCGCAGGTGGCGTCGTTGGCGTAGGTGCCGGCGCCGATGATGGGCGAATCTCCCACCCGGCCGTAGTACTTGTTGGTGAGCCCCCCGGTGGAGGTGCCGGCGGCGAGCTCGCCGCGCCGGTCAAGGGCCACTGCGCCCACAGTGCCGAATCCGCGGGCAGTGGTGCCGGGATACTGCTCGGCGGAGGCGCTGGGGCCACCGGTCTTCTCATCCTTGAGGGCCTTCTGCAGCTCGTCCCAGCGGTGTTGCGTGTAGAAGTAACTGGCTGGCATCAGGGTCATGCCCTGAGAGCGGGCGAACTCCTCGGCGCCTTCGCCGATGAGCAGTACATGCGGTGTCTTGTCCATGACGAGCCGTGCCAGGTCGATGGGGTTCTTGATGTGCTCCACCCCGGCCACGGCACCGGCCTTCAGGGTGGTGCCATCCATGATGGCGGCGTCCATCTCGTTCTTGCCGTTGTGGGCGAACACCGCGCCCTTGCCGGCGTTGAACAATGGGTTGTCCTCCATCACCCGGATCGCGGCCTGCACCGCGTCGAGGCTCCTCCCGCCGTCCTTGAGCACCGCGTAACCCGCCTCCAGCGCCTGCTTCAGGCCGGCGCGGTACTGGGCCTCGATCTCCGGCGTCATATCCTTGCGGGTGATGGTGCCCGCACCGCCGTGGATGACGATGGCGATGGGGTGGTCCGGGGCGGCAGCAGGTTCGGCGCTCATGACGAGGACCGGCATGAAGAAGATGCAGAAGCATAGCAAGTAACGCATCTCGGCTCCTTTACACCGCTAGCATGTGCTATTCACCCGCGACGGTCATCTCACCGATCAAGACGGATCCCGTCTGAATGGCACCCCGCAGGTCCACATCCTTGCCCACAGCCGCGATGCCCATATACATGTCCTTGAGATTGCCGG
>DASUBN010000008.1:0-4450 GCA_035763245.1 Gammaproteobacteria bacterium
ATGGGGGAGAGGGTGAGATTACTCCGGGCATCGCCGCCCTTCGCCCCTTCGGGGCCCACGCTTCGCGCGGTTCAAAATCACTCCCAGCGATTCCGTCGAACTCGCGAAGCTGAAGAAATTGGCGGAGGGAGTGAGATTCGAACTCACGAAGGACTTACGCCCTTGCCGGTTTTCAAGACCGGTGCCTTAAACCGCTCGGCCATCCCTCCGGACGAAGGATTATATAACGGTGGTCCCGCCCATATAGGGATGGAGCGCCGCAGGCACGTGGATCCGGCCGGCGTCGTCCTGGAAGTTCTCCATGACGGCGATGAGCGCGCGGCCCACCGCCACGCCCGAACCGTTGAGGGTATGGATGAGCTCGGGTTTCCCGGTCTCGGGATTGCGCCAGCGCGCCTGCATGCGCCGCGCCTGAAAGTCGGTGCAGTTGCTGCAGGACGAGATCTCCCGGTAGCGCTCCTGGCTCGGCAGCCAGACTTCGAGGTCGTAGGTCTTGGCGGCGGCGAAACCGATGTCGCCGCCGCAGAGCGCCACCACCCGGTAAGGCAGCTCCAGCTTCTGCAGCACCTTCTCCGCATGGCCGGTGAGTTCCTCCAACGCCGCGAAGGAGTCCTGGGAGCGCACCATCTGCACCAACTCCACCTTCTCGAACTGGTGCTGGCGGATCATGCCGCGCGTATCCTTGCCGGCGGCGCCGGCCTCGGCGCGGAAACAGGGTGTGTGGGCCGCGTAGCGGCGCGGCAGGCTGGCCGCCTCCAGGATGGCGTCACGCGCGGTGTTGGTGACCGGCACTTCAGCCGTCGGGATGAGGAAGTAGTGGAATTCGCCTCGAGTGGCGAATAGATCCTGCTCGAACTTCGGCAGCTGCCCGGTGCCGCGCATCGACGCCGCATTCACCATGTAAGGCACGTAGATCTCGGCGTAGCCGTGCTCGGTGGTATGCAGGTCCAGCATGAACTGGATCAGGGCCCGGTGCAGCCGCGCCAGGGGACCGTTCAGGATGGTGAAGCGCGCGCCTGTCAGCTTGGCGGCGGTCTCGGCATCCATGAGGCCGCGGCTCTCCCCCAGATCCACGTGGTCCTTGGGTTTGAAGCCGAACTTTTTCGGCGTGCCCCAACGGCGCAGCTCCTGGTTGCCGCTCTCGTCGGCGCCGTCTGGCACGCTCTCGTGCAGGAGATTCGGCAGACCGAGCCGGATGCCCTCCAGCCCGGCCTCCACCTTGGCGAAGTCATCTTCCGCCGCCTTGAGCTTGGCCCCCAGGTCACCCACCTGCGCCATCAAGGGAGCGGTGTCCTGCCCCTTGGCCTTGGCCATGCCGATCTCTTTGGAGCGGGCGTTGCGCTCGTTTCGCAGCTGCTCCATGCGGGTCTGGAGTTCCTTGCGGCTGTTCTCCAGGGCGCCGTAGGCGGCGGTATCCAGCACGAAGCCTCGGCGCTTCAGGGCGCGGGCCGTGCCTTCGAGGTCGGATCTCAGGAGTTTAGGGTCGATCATGGTTCCAGGCTTTATTTCTTATCGGATTTCTTGCGGGCGGCGGCGTCTCTCGCCCGCAGCTCGGCGAGCTTCTCCGCGATCTTGATCTCGAGCCCCCGCGGGACGGGATGATAATAGGTTTTCTCCGGCATGTCCTCCGGAAAATAGCGCTCGCCTGCCGTGTAGGCATCCGCCTCATCGTGGGCATAGCGGTAATCCCGGCCATGACCCAGGTTTTTCATGAGCTTGGTAGGCGCGTTGCGCAGATGCGCGGGCACCTCCCGGGTGCCGCTCGCCTTCGCATCCTCGCTGGCCTGGTTGAACGCCATGTACACCGCGTTGCTCTTGGCCGCGCAGGCGAGATACACCACCGCCTGGGCCAGGGCCAGCTCCCCCTCCGGCGTGCCGAGCCGTTCCAGCACATCCCAGGCCGAGAGCGCGATGTCCAGGGCCCTGGGGTCCGCGTTGCCGATGTCCTCGGAGGCCATGCGCACCACCCGCCGGGCGATGTAGAGGGGATCGCAGCCCCCGTCCAGCATGCGCGCCATCCAATAGAGGGCGCCGTCCGGGGAGGAACCACGCACCGACTTGTGCAGGGCCGAGATCTGGTCGTAGAAGAGGTCGCCACCCTTGTCGAAGCGCCGCACCCCGCCGCTCACCACGTCCCGAACCAGGGATTCGGTGACCTCACCCTCCTCCGCCAGGTCGGCGGCGATCTCCAGGAGGTTCAGGGCCCTACGCCCGTCCCCGTCGGCCGCCGCAGCGAGCTCGTCGCGCAGCGCATCGGCCATCTTGAGGTGACGCGCACCCAAACCCCGCTCCTCGTCCGTCAGCGCCGCATCCACGATCTGGCGCACGTCCGCGGCGGTGAGCGATTTCAGCACGTAGACCCGCGCCCGGGAGAGCAAGGCGTTGTTGAGTTCGAAGGAAGGGTTCTCGGTGGTGGCGCCGATGAAGGTGAGCGTCCCGTCCTCCACGAAGGGCAGGAAGGCGTCCTGCTGACTCTTGTTGAAGCGATGCACCTCGTCCAAGAACAGCACCGTCCCGCGACCGTATTGGCCGCGCACCGCCTGCGCCTGCTCCACCGCCGCACGCACGTCCTTGACCCCCGCCATCACCGCCGAGAGGGCGATGAAGTCCGCCTGGCAGCTCTCGGCCAGCATGCGCGCCAGCGTGGTCTTGCCCGTGCCCGGCGGACCCCACAGCACCATGGAATGGAGCTGGCCGCTCTCCAGGGCCCGGCGCAGGGGTTTCCCCGGCGCCAGCAGCTGCGGCTGGCCGATGAACTCCTCCACCCGCCGCGGACGCATGCGGTCCGCCAGCGGTCGGTAGTCGGCGGCGTTGGGCACGGAGGGAGTCAGGGAACGCTCAGCCCTTGGGCGTTGTGCCGCCAGTGTCGCCGATCACGTCGGCGCCCTTGGGCGGCGTGAACTTGAAGGTGTCGTCCGCCACCGCGACGTTGCGCTGCAGCTTGCTGAAGCTGATGCGCGTGAGGTTGCCCAAGTTGTCCCTGAGTTCCATCACCGCCACGTCATCGCCTTTGAAGCCCAATCTCACGTTCTCGAAGTCCGTGTCCTTCACCTTCGGCACCAGGTTGACCCATTCCAGACCGTCCTTCTCGCCCAGGTCCTCCACGCTGAAGCTCTTCTCCACGTCGTTGGAGCCGGAGAGCAGCACTGCGGGGCTCGCCGCCAGGGTGTCGTTCAAAGGCTTCACCGTCACCTGCTGCAGCTCCACATCGTAGAGCCAGAGCCGCTTGCCGTCCGCCACGATCACCTCGGGGTTGGGCTTGGCATAGTCCCAGCGGAAGCGGTCCGGCCGCTTGATGGAGAGGGTGCCGGTGGACTGCTTCACCTGCTTGAGGTTGCTGTCCAGCACCACCTGGGTGAAGTCCGCCTTGAGGCTGTGCACGTCCTCCAGGAAGGTGTGCATGCGGGTGATGCCGCCCGCCGGCGCCGCCGCCAACGGCAGTGCGACGACGGAAAGGACCAGGGATAGCAGGATGCGCTTCATATGTATGAGCCTCGTGTTCATTCGTCCCCGTCGGACGGCGGCGCGGCCGCCAGCACCTCACGGGAACCGTTGGACTGCAGCGGGCCCACGATGCCGCGGGCCTCCATCTCCTCGATCATGCGCGCCGCCCGGTTGTAGCCGATCTTGAGCCGCCGCTGCACACCGGAGATGGACGCGCGCCGGCTCTCGGTGACGATACGCACCGCCTGGTCGTACAGGGGGTCCGCCTCGCCGCTCACCTCCCCGTCCTCACCCGGCTCGCCCATGCCCGGCAGGCCCGGTATCGCCTCCGAGGGGCCCTCCAGGATCTCGTTCATGTAATGGGGCTCGCCCTTGCGCTTCAGGTGCGCGACCACCTTGTGCACTTCCTGGTCACTCACGAAGGCGCCGTGGATACGCACCGGCAGCGAAGTGCCGGGCGGCAGGTACAGCATGTCGCCGTGGCCGAGCAGCGACTCGGCACCCTGCTGATCCAGGATGGTGCGGGAATCCACCCGCGCCGAGACCTGGAAGGCGATGCGTGCCGGGATGTTGGCCTTGATGAGGCCGGTGATCACGTCCACCGATGGGCGTTGCGTGGCGAGCACGAGGTGGATGCCCGAGGCGCGGGCCTTCTGGGCCAGGCGCGCGATCAATTCCTCCACCTTCTTGCCCACCACCATCATCATGTCCGCGAGTTCGTCCACCACCACCACGATGTTGGGCATGGGCGCCAGCGTGCGGATCTCGGAGTCCGACAAGAGCGCCTTCTGCTCCGGCGTCAGCATGGGATCGGGGATGGGCTTCTTGGCGTCGATGGCTTCCTTCACCTTGCGGTTATAGCCGGAGAGGTTGCGCACCCCCAGGGCTGCCATCAGCTTGTAGCGGCGTTCCATCTCCGCCACGCACCAGCGCAGCGCATTGGAGGCCTCCTTCATGTCCGTCACCACCGGCGCCAGGAGGTGCGGGATGCCCTCGTAGACCGACA
>DASUBN010000009.1:0-9607 GCA_035763245.1 Gammaproteobacteria bacterium
GTACAGCCCAGCAGCAGCACCGTCAGCATCAGACGCTTCATATATATCCCCGCAGCTTCTGCAGCAGCACCGGGGGGCTCACGAGTTGCAGTTCCCCGGTGTCCTTGTGCACCGCGCACTGCACGGTGTAGCCCTTGGTGAGACGCGCGCCGTTCCCGGCGTCGCTGATCAGATAGTCGATCTTGAGCCGGTTCTCCCACTCGGCGAGGCTGGCGCGCACCCGGATCAGCTGGCGGTAGCGCACCGCCTGCACGAAGCTCACCTGGGTCTTGATGATGGGCCACAGGTACTCGGTGGCGCGCATCTCCTCGTAGTCGAAGGCCACCTTGCGTAGCATCTGCGAGCGGGCGGCCTCGAAGTAGCGGAAGTAGTTGCCGTGCCAGGCCACCTGCATGGGGTCGACGTCCTGAAACGGGACCTCCAGCTCCACCTCGGCGGAGAGGCGCAGGTGGCTCACGGCGCCGCTCCGTAGAGGTTCCAGCGGCGCTTGCCCACGGCGGCGGTGAGGCTCCTCAGCTCCCGCTCCAGGGGCCGGTCCTCCTCCACGAAGGGGCTCAAGACGAGCACGTCGTCGTGCAGCTCCCGGATCGCGGTTTCCATGCGCGCCGGGGCGCGGTTTCCGTGGCGGCGGCGGATCTCGAGGGCCTGCACCGCGGCGAACAGGCAGGCAGCGGCCACTTGCTCTGTTAGTTCCAGCACCCGCACCGCGTCCCGGGCCGCGATGGTGCCCATGCTCACCTTGTCCTGGTTATGGCACTCGGTGGAGCGGGAGAACACGCTCGCGGGCATGGTGAGCTTCAGAGCCTCGGCGGTCCAGGCGGAGACCGCGATCTGCACAGCCTTGTAGCCGTGGTTGAGCGCAGCGCGCTCGCCCACGGCGCCGGAGAGGTTGCTGGGCAGACCGTTGTTGAAACGCGTGTCCACCAAGAGCGCCAGCTGCCGGTCCAGGAGGTCGGCGACGTTGGCCACCGCATTCTTGAGGCTGTCCGCCACGAAGGCCATGTGGCCGCCGTAGAAATGGCCGCCGTGATAGATGGCGCCGGAGTCCGGGTCCACGATCGGGTTATCGTTGGCGCTGTTGAGTTCGTTCTCGATGTCGCGGCGCATCCAGGGCAGCGCGTCGGCGAGCACGCCGATGACGTGCGGCGCACAGCGGATGGAGTAGCGGTCCTGGATGCGGATCGGGCTCTCGTGATCCGAGGCGCCCATATCGGCGAAGATGCGTGCCGCCGCCTCCTGCTGGCCGGAGTGCGGCTTCACGGCGAACAGCCCCGGGGCGAAATGCTTGGGGTTGCTGCCGAGCGCGATGCTCGCCATGGCGGTGATGCGGGTGGCGAGACGCGCGAGGTACTCGGCCCGCTCCCAGGAGAGGCAGTTGAGGGCGGTCATGACGGAAGTGCCGTTCATAAGCGCGAGCCCCTCCTTGGGCTTGAGACCGATGGGTCGCATGCCGTGCTTCGTGAGCGCTTCCGCGGCAGGGATGATCTTGCCTTCGTGCATCACCTCCCGGTCGCCCACCAGCACCGCGGCGACATAGGAGAGGGGGGTGAGGTCGCCGGAGGCGCCCACCGAGCCTTCCTCAGGGATCAACGGGATGAGGCGGTGCTGCAGCAGGCCCGCGATCTGCTCCAGCACGTCGAGTCGAACGCCGGAGAAGCCGGCCGCCAGGGAGTTCAGGCGCGTCACCAGGATCGCGGCACCGGCAGTCTCGTCGAAATACTCGCCCAGGCCGCAGCCGTGATAGCGCACCAGGTGCGCCGGCAATTGCTCCACCACCGCAGCGGGGATCTCCACGGTGCAGGAGTCGCCGTAGCCCGTGTTCACACCGTAGACCATGCGGCCCGAGGCGATGGCATCGGCCAACACCTTGGCGCCGCGCTCGATGCGGCCGCGGAACCCGGCGCCGTCCTCCAGCGCCAGCGGCGCGCCGCGGGCGGCGCGGCAGACCTCCTCGACGCTGAGCCGGCGGCCGCCGACGATGACGGTGTTCCCGGACTTGGGCTGGGCGCTCTTGGACATCAGGTCACGCTGCTTCGGTTTTGGGGGGAAGGCGCGGCCGGGGGCGTGACGCCCCCGGCCCAGAAGTCGTAGAAGTTGTACCACTGTAACGGAAAACGCCGGGCGTAATCCGCCAGCCGGGCCGCGTAGCGCTCCGCCCAGGCGGTGGCGGCGGCCATGCGCCCCTGGCGGGGTAGCGAGAGGCGCTCGGCGAAGGGTTCCAGGTGGATGGTGTAACCGGCGCCCTCGCGGATGCAGAAGAAGAGGTGCACAGGGCATTCCAGCACGTGGGCGAGGACGTAGGGTCCGATGGCGAAGGGCGCAGGCTGCCCCAGGAACTCGGCCTGCACCGTGGGGCTCCCTGCCGCCACCGGAGTACGGTCACCCACGATCACCACCACCTCGCCCGCGGCGATCTTCTCCCGCAGCATCAGCGTCGTTTCCGGCCCGATCTCTTGCACGTAGATGAGCCGCACCGCGTAGGCATCGTTGGTCTCCTCGAGCACTGCATTGATCTTCCGGGCGTTACCGGTATAGACGAGCGCGTTCACCTTGAGGCCGGGGATGAGGGTGGACAGCGCGCGCGCCAGCTCCAGGTTCCCCAAGTGCGCGGATAGGAGAAGCACGCCTCGTCCGCCGGCCACGGCGCGGGCGAGCACCGCCTGTTCCGGGAACGAGACCCGCACCGCTTCCGGGTCCTGCCAGGCCGCCACCTTGTCGAGGATGGCGAGGGAGAACTGCATGAAGTGGCGGAAACTCCGTGCGACAGAAGGCGCGGCACCCGCGGCCGCCAGGAAGCGGCGTGAGGCTCGTCGCGCCCGCGGGTGAGTGAGGAAGAAATAAGCGGTCACCGGATAGAGCATCAGCGTGGTGAGCGTCCGGCCCAACACCCGGTCGCAGAGCCCGACGAAGCGCAGGCCGCCGAGGCTTCCCCGTTCGCCGATGCGCGACCAGTGCCTGATGCGGCGTCGGGCGAGGTTACGGCGAATGAGCATGGGCGAGCGCGGCAGCATGCCGAAGAAGAGCCGCAGATGCAGCCAGGCCATGCGCGCGTTGTCGCGCAGCATGCGGAAGTGGGAGACCCCGTCTTCCGGGTAACGTACCTGCGTGGGCAGGAATCGGCTCTCGGTGCCGGCCCAGTAGAGCCGCACCATGATGTCGGTGTCGAAGTCCATGCGCCGGCCTATGCGCACCCGCTGTGCGAGCGCGAGGCTCGCGGCCACGGGATAGACGCGGAAGCCGCACATGCTGTCGGTGAGCGTGAACGAGAGGCTGTGTATCCAGACGAGGGCATGTGTGAGGTAGCGGCCGTAGAAGCGCGCCGCCGGCACCGACTCATCATAGCGCGGCGTGCCGGAGATTAGGTAACCGGAGTTCGTTGCCGCGAGGGCGAGCAGCGCCGGCGCGTCGGCGAGGTCGTGCTGGCCGTCGGCATCCACCTGCAAGGCGTGGCTGTAGCCCCGCTCCCCGGCGCGGGCTATACCCGCCAGCACGGCGGCGCCCTTGCCGCCGTTCTCGGGCAGCGTGAGCAGCTCAACGCCGGTCCGCAGGGAAGCGACCCGCTGCAATTCCTGCTTGGTGACGGTATCGCTGCCGTCATCCACCAGGATGACCGGTAGGCCGGCGGCATCCAGGGCCGTCACGATGCGCGCGAGGCTAGCGTGATGGTTGTATACGGGGATGACGGCGCAAGGCTTGAAGCTCACGGCGCGGCCCTGAACCTGAGTACCCCGGCGGAATAGCTTGTGTCCGCGTCGCGGTATTCGTAGCGCAGCTTGCCCGCGGTGGCGTCCGGCTTCAGTATCAGGTCGAGCTCGGTGCCCGGCAGGATGGGGCGCTTGAATTTCAGCTGCTCCACCGCGCTCAGGCCGGGGGTGTAGCCGTGCAGAGTGCAGGCGAAATGTTCTGCCCAGCCGATCTGCACCACACCAGGCAGGATCGGGAGCCGGGGGAAGTGGCCCTCGAACCAGGGGTTCGACGCTTCCACCCGCAGGTGCAATACGCTGCCGGTTGCATCTTGGCGGCGTTCGAGGATGCGGGGCAGCGCGTTCATGCGTCGGACTCGAACAGGCGTTCCAGGCGGGTGCGCTCCACCTTGCCCATGTCGTTACCAGGCAGTGCGTCCAGATAACGCCACTTGCGCGGGATGAGCAGGGCTTCGTAGCTCTGCCGCAGCCACTCGCGCAGCGCATCGCTCACCTTCGGCTTGCCGGCCTGCGCGAGCGCCATCCGTCCCTGGGCGTTGAGCGCCACCACCGCGCCGATGAAGCTGCGCCGCCCGGGCAGCACCAGCAGGCGCGCGTCCTCCACCCAGCCGTGGCTCATGAGCCGCGTCCGCATCTCGGCCAAGGAGACGCGCTTGTCCTCGAACTTCACCACGTCGTCGGCGCGACCCAGCAGTTCGAAGCGGCCGTCCGCATGGCGTTCGGCGAGGTCGCCGGAGGGGGACCATCCGCCAGCCCAGGTGCAGCCTGATTTCACCCACAGGCGCATGCCTGCCGCTTCTTCCCGCAGCTCCACCTCGGCGCCCTGGATCGGCCGCCACAGCGCGCGTTCCCGGGGACCGGACCAAGCGCGCCAGCCGATACCGCCGGTCTCGGTGCTGCCGTAGACCTCGATGGCGGCGTGTCCCCAGCGCTCCTTGAGATCCCGTGCCGCGGGGTCGGGCAGCGGTGCGCCCGAGCTGAACACGGCTTTCACCCGCGAGGACGGCGGTAGCTCGGCGTAATCGGCGATGCGGCTGAGGAAGGCCGGGCTGCTCACGATGGCGCAGTCGCCGTGGGCCACCGCGGCACGGAGGGTCGCCGGCTGCAGACACATGGGGACGAAGAAAGCACGCCCCGCGAGCAGCGGCCACAGCACCCGGAACAGCACGCCATATAGATGATAATGGGGCACGGTGCCGGCCATGATGGCGTCGCCGAGCAGCGCACCCCATTGCCGCTCCAAAGCTTCCACCTCCAGGCGCAGCTGGGCGAAGGCCTTGGGCACGGACTTGGGGGTACCGCTGGAACCGGAGGTGTAGAACTCGACCTTGGCCACATCCGCCGGCAGGCGCGGAGCCATATCGCCCTCAATTCCGGTCGACTCCGTCGCCAGCAGCGTGAACCCCGGAAAGTCTTCAGGCTTGTCCGTGAGCACCGCTTCCACAGCGGCACCCGAAGCGCTGAGGCTTCCGGCTTGGGGTGCTTGCGGCAGCACCAGATCGCCCCCCGTGTTGGCAAGCGCGAGGAAGCCGGCCGCGAACCAGGTGCTGTCTTCGCAGACGAGCGCCCAGCGGCGCGCGGGGTGCTTCGCGAGCGCGCGCTCCAGGCCGTGCACGCGCCGCCAGAAGTCGGCGCGGCTGAGCGCGCCGCCCGCGCTCATTGCGAGTGGGCGCGCGTCGGCGGCGAGATCGGGCATCCGCGCGCTCACGCCGTCTCCCAGCGGCGGCGCAGATGCAGCCGCAGCAGGTACTCGCCCAACAGCATGGCACCGAACAGCAAATACACGATGATGCCGTTATAGAGTGTCCATGCCTGCAACGAGGCGGCGTAGGCGGTATAGAGAGAGACGAGTACGTTCACCGCGAGCAGCACGCACCAGGCCCAGGTGATGCGCCGGCAGTGGGTCACCCCTTCGGGCGGGAGCTCATGACCCATGGCGCGGGCGATGCGTTCCACGAGAGGCATAGCCGTGAACAGCGAACCGAAGAAGAGGCCGAAGGCCGCGAAACCAAAGAGTGCAGGGTAGTAACGCAGCCAAGTGAGTTCCACGCCCGGCAGGTAGCGCAGCACCAGCGCACCGGCCACGACGAGGAGCGCGGCCGCGGCGAGATCGCGGCGGAGGTGCTTGGGGCTGATCCAAGCGGCGAGCGGGAGACGTGCCGCCAGCAGGAACAGAAGGCCGGCCAGGAGTTGGCTGGGTGTCAGATAGCCGTCGGTGAAGTAGATGGCGACGGGATAGGCGACGAGCGAGCCTGCCACCAGCGTCCTGGCAGAGACGCGCATCGCACGCGGCAAAGGCTGCATGCGCCGGTCCTCACGCCTTCTGCTGGGACTGGATGAATTTTGCCAGGTTCTCCACGGAATGGAAATGCTGCCGCGTCTCGCTCGAGCTCGCGTCGAGCTTTACATGGTACTTCTTCTGGATCGCGACGCCGAGTTCGAGCGCGTCGATCGAGTCCAATCCGAGGCCGTCGCCGAACAGCGGCTTGCTGGCGTCGATGTCTGCAGGGGTGACGTCCTCAAGATCGAGCGAGGCTATGATGAGCTGCTTCAGTTCTTCGATCAGGGTATTCATGGCTGGTGAGCTGCTGTTTGAAGAAATCTTCGAGACTGCACGTCAGGTGGCGCGCGGAGATACCGTGCGGCAGGCCTTCGCGGTGGCCTAACGCAGCGAGATCACGCGGCGGGTAGAAACGCACCGTGAGGCGCCAGGGGCGCTCCGGCACATGGTACCAGCGGCTGCTCTTGAGCAGGGTCGGCGGTGAACAGTGGATCATCACCGGCAGGATCTCGCAGCCGCCGCGCAAGGCCACATGGGCTGCGCCGCGGCGGAAGCGCATGGGTTCGCCGGGTACGGAACGCGTGCCCTCCGGGAACAGCACCAGGGTGCGCCCGCGCTTCAGCGAACCCACGCAGGTTTCCATGAGCATCTCGGAGTCGGCATTGCTGATATAGCCCGCGGCCTTGGTGAAATGCCGGTAGAAGGGGTTGCGGAGCATGGCGCTTTTCACCACGCAATCGGCGAAGGGCATGAGGGTGAGCAGTACCACCACGTCCAGGTACATGGGATGGGTGGCGACCACGAGCTTGCCGTCCGCTTGCTCCAGCCACTCGCGCCCCTGCACCTCGATGCAGCCTATGCCTAACAGTTCTATCAGCCAGAGGAGCGCGCGGAACGTCCAGCTCACGAACAGGCGAATACGGCGCTCACGCGCCTCCGTGCCGCCCGGCCAAAGCATCAGCAGCGGCAGCACGGTGAGGCTGGCGACGAAGCTCAGCGAGCCGTAGACCACGAAGCACAAGCCCGTGCTGAGCGCGCGCCAGTAACATCCCAGCCTAGTGAGCATGGCGGCTCCGTTCCAGCCGCCAGGGCTGGTGCACCCCGAGCACCGACACCTGGGTGCCGTCCGTGAGGAAGCGCATCAGGGCACTCTCCGGTGGCTCCGCCGCTTCGCCCTCGTGGCGCGCGAGCCGGCAGCGCAGTGGTGCATCGGACGCGGGGGTGAGCAGCAGCGAGACCGAGAACGGGGTGTGGGCAGGCTCGGAGGCGATATAGGGTCGGTAGGCTTCCGGCACCACGTCATCGGCGTAGCAGACCAGCACCCGCTCGGCTCCCGCGGCGATCATGTTGGCTCCTTCGATCATCCCCATGTTCAAGCTGTCCGCGCCGGCGGCCATGGCGGTGGCCGGGGCCCGGTCGCCGCGCGCGATGGAGTAGAGCCCTACGGTGCTGTTATGCACCGAGAGGCTGAAGTCCGTGGGAGAGAGCATATCCCCGGCGGCGAGCGCGGTGAGCAGTCCCAGGGTCCGGTCCAGGCTGCCGTGGCGGGAGGCGAACACGCAGGGCACCGTGGACAGGCCCTCGGTGCAGGGCCAGGCAGTGGCCAGTGCCATGCGGCCGTGCCGATCCAGTCGGCGGCGGAGCATGGGCGGGAGGAAGTTTACGTCTGGCTGGGAATCCGCCTCACTCGGCAGGGCACTCCGAAGCCAAGCTTGCCACCCTCCCTCCCCGTGAATACCCGGCGCCCACGCTCTCCACCGAGCGATTCCAAAATCCCCTGTGGAATCATATGGTTGAATCATAATTTTCTGCGCCGACGCGCCCCCTGGGGCCCCCGTTCCGGCTATCCGTTTGCCCAGGGTTCGCCGGAGAGGGCATTGTATCGTTTCGGTCCCATGAGGCGCAGCTACTTAGATTAAGTAAAAGGCCGCTCAGTTCCGCCAGACAGAGAGAGCGCCTTTTTAGGGATCGGGAGGACCGGCGAACCACAGGAAGGGGGCAGTCACGAACGCACCCAATAGGGCGCCGGCGGCAAGATCGATAGCCACGTGCTGCTTGGTAGCCAGGGTGGAGTAGGCGATGACCGCACACCAGGCAAGGTTGAGGGCCTGCCAGGATCCGGGCACCCCTGCTGTCTTCAGTACGTACCGCAGCCAGAGAGTTCCCGATACCGCGTAGGCGACATGCAAGGAAGGGCAAGCGTTGCCAGCCGCGTCGATGGACTTGAGGAACGCGATGTAAGGGTAGCGGGACCAGTCGATGGCAGGTGCCGGCACGGTGCTCGGCCAGAACAGAAAGATCAGAAAACCTACTGCCGCGAGCAGCACGGCTGAGGCGAGGTAGAGAATCCCTACGCGCCGGGTATCCAGCAGCAGCGGTGGGATGGAGATGTATATCCACAGGCTCGCATAGGGCAGGAGACTCCATGGCTCAAAGCCGATGAACCGGTCTAGCGGCGTGAGCGGAATCACAGTGATGGGGAACAGTGGATGGCGCAGCAGCAGGAAATAGATCGCCATGAACAAGCCTATGGAGCCGGTGACGGCCAGCGCCTTGAGCAGCAGATGCTCGCGGAAGCGGCGCACCAACTCCGCTATCCACGGCGGGTGCGCCGCGTCTCCAGTCATGACCTCGTATCCGAGCGGCATCAGGCGATTGTATGCCATCTGGACCGGTGGCTTGGGCTAGAATGGCCCGCCAAAGGCGGGAGACCGGCGTGATCGTCAAACCCAGGATATGGGGTTTTATCTGCACCACGGCCCACCCCTTGGGCTGTGAGCGCAACGTCCTGGAGCAGATCGAGCACACCCGCAGCCTCGGCGACGGTGGACCGGGACCGAAACGCGTGCTCATCGTCGGCGCTTCCACCGGCTACGGCTTGGCCGCGCGGATCACCGCCGCCTTCGGCTTCGGCGCCGCGACTCTCGGCGTGTTCTTCGAAAAGCCCGGCCGGGAGACCAAGACCGGCACTGCCGGCTGGTATAACTCCGCCGCCTTCCATGAGGCTGCCCGGGCCGCCGGCCTCGCCTGCCCTTCCATCAACGGTGACGCCTTCTCGGATGTCGCGCGCTCACGGGCCTTGCAGGCGATCCGCGATGAGCTGGACGGATCGGTGGACCTCATCATCTATTCCCTGGCTTCGCCGCAGCGGCGCCTGCCCGGGAACAGCCAGGTGGTGCATACCGCGCTCAAACCCATCGGCGCGTCCTACTCGGGCAAGACCATCGATACGGACAAGGACCAGCTCGCCGAGGCGCGGATAGAGCCGGCTACGGAGCAGGAGATCGCCGAGACGGTGCAGGTCATGGGTGGCGAGGATTGGGCGCTATGGATAGCCGCGCTGGCTGACGCCGGGTTGCTGGCAGAGGGGGCGAAGACGCTGGCTTTGAGCTACGTGGGCCCGGAGGTCACCTGGCCCATCTATTGGCATGGCACCATCGGGCGCGCCAAGCAGCATCTTGAGGAGACCGCCGTGATGCTGCGCCGCCGCCACGGTACGCTCAGTCTCGATGCGCGAGTGGCGGTGATGAAGTCCATCGTCACCCAGGCCTCCGCCGCCATCCCCGTGATACCGCTGTATGTCTCGCTGGTGTTCCGCATCATGAAACAGAGAGGCTTGCAC
>DASUBN010000010.1:0-4551 GCA_035763245.1 Gammaproteobacteria bacterium
CACGTTCTGGGCCAGGGCCGCGGTCACGTCCCGGGAGCCCGACGCCGTCTTTATATAGACCGCGTTGCCGTTGTTCTCGTCGCCGCCGCGGGGACGCAGGAACGCCAACGCTCCGCGCGCCGAGAACTCCGGCTGCACCGCGCCGGTGTCGGGCACCAGGGTCTCGGTCTGCTTGCCGTCGGCGCTCACCGCCTCGATGTCGCCGAGATACGAGTTGCCGAAGTAGGGATCCGGGAACTTCGCGTAGGCGATGCGCTTTCCGTCCCGGCTCCAGGCCAGCGGCGTGCCCGTCTGCTGATCGGTCTCCACGCTCCAGCCGCCTTCCGTCAGGCGCACCGCCTGGCCGCCCGCCGCCGGCACCGTCCACACATGCCAGGGCTCCACGGCCTTGCGGGTCAGGAAGTGGTTGTCCGTCACCTTGAGGGCGTCCTGGTGGTGCTTGATGGCTTCCTCGTCCTCCGGGTCCTGCCTGTAGAAGGCGAGGGTCTCGCCGTCCGGGCTCCAGCTGAAGGAATCGGCGCCCTGCTTGCCGTCCGTGACCCGCACCGGATCGCCGCCCTTCATGGACATCACGTAGATCTGCCCTTCCTTGGTGTCGGGGTCCTGGGCGATGAAGCCCAGCCGGTCGCCGCTCGGGGACCAGCGCAGGAAGCCCAGGCCCGTGCGCTTGTAGGTGAGAGGACGGACCGCGCCGGTCTTCACGTCCACCAGGTCGATCTCCTTGTCCGTCTTGTCCTCGTCCCAGTTGGCGCGGGAGACCACCAGGGCCACGTAGCGGCCGTCCGGCGAGATCTGCGGGTCCGAGAGGTTCACGAGGCGCTTGAGGTCTTCCGGCTGGAAGGGCTGGGGAGCGGCGGGCGCGTCGGCGCCGGAGGCGAACATGGGCAGAAAAGCGAGGCCGAAAGACAGGAACAGGCTCAGGCGCTTCATGCAGACCTCTTTGTATAGATATGAAGGGCGATCCAAAGGCGGTAGCAGTGTAGCCGAGCCGGCCTATGCGCCAGGATGCGTCAGTGGGGCGACGCCGCGGTCGCGGCGGGCGGCGCCGGCGTCTCGGGCTCGTATTCGACGCCCGGGGGCTGCTTCTTCCAAGCCGTGTCCGCATGCAGGCCCAGGGTGTATCCCGCGTCGTAGAGCTTGCGCATGTAGACCGGGTCGAAGAGCTGCTTGGACACGACGTCGAAGGAGTCCGGGATATACACCAGGTTGAAGTCCATGCCGTCGCGCCGGGAGGCGATGTAGAGGCGGTAGAGGTCACCCAGGCCCTGATACTTGGTGAAGGTCTCCAGGGAGCGGCTGGTGAGCCCGAAGAGGCTGAGCTTCTGCGGGTCGTACTCCGGCACGATCTTGCCGTTGCGCAGCACGTAGAGGCGGCGCTCCAGGTGGTAGCGGTCGAACTCGTCTATGACGCTGCGCTTCAGCTTCAGCGGGTAGATGAACACCTGGGACACGAGGCCCCCGTCGGCGTGGATCTCGTCGTAATGCTTGCCGCCCACCTGCACGTGGATGAACACCGGCGCGAACACGCCGGGCACCGAGACCGAGGCCAGGATGATCTGGCGGATGAGGTCGAGGGCCTTGGGGTTGCCGCTGCTGGCGATGGCGCCGATGTCCCAGATCACGCCGCGCTGCGCCTCCAGGTTGGTGGTGCCGATGAACAGCCGCTTGCCCTTCTTCTGCTCGGCGGCGATGGCGGCCATGAGCTCCGGAGTGACGTTGGCGTCGATCATCTTCACCAGCGGCGTGTTGTCGGTGACCGCGAGGCCGCCGGAGAGGCCCTCCAGCACGCTGAACAGGCTGCTCTGGAAGATGCCGGTGGTGGAGGTGTTGGTGTAGAGGGTGCGCAGGCGGTCCTCCTCCTGCGCGCCGACGAACACGTAGGGCGCGATGAGCGCGCCGGTGCTGATGCCGGTGACCATCTCGAAGTCGGGGCGGGTGCCGCTGGTGTACCAGCCGGAGAGGAAGCCGGCGCCGAAGGCGCCGTCGTTCGCGCCGCCGGAGATGGCGAGGTAGTTGAGCGGCGGATAGCTGCCGTGGGCCTTGAAGTAGTCGGCGTTGGCGGCGCGGTATTCGGCGAGCCGCTCGCTGACGATGGCCCCGGCGAAGGCGGGGCTCTCGTCCGCCCAGAAGCGGATGTTCGCCGGGAAGCCCTCCACCACCGCCTGGGAGACCTCCGCTTCCGGCACGGGATGGTGCGCGGGGACGCCGGCGCAGGCGCCGAGCCCCGTGAGTATCACACCCGACATTATCAGAAGGCCCGAAAGCCGCATCCGCTGCCCTTTCCGATTCCAGCATGCAGACCGGTCACGGAGTATATCGCCGGGAGACGACGGCGGTTCGACCGCCGGGGATGTGTCGGGACATCTCCCCATCTTCTGCATAAAGAGTATGCTTAATGCCGCATGTCCACCCTGGATATCGCATCGAGCCTCAAACGCGGCGGCCGTCCCGGCACGCCGGGGCGCAGTGCAACCGGAGGGGGGACATGAAGCCCACCGACGTCTCCGATCCCAAGTATTTCCACCAGGTCGTCGACTGCCAGTGGGGCTGCCCGGCCCACACCGACGTGCCCCAGTACATCCGGCTCATCGCCCAGGGGCGCTACACCGACGCCTACATGCTCAACCGCGAGTCCAACGTGTTCCCGGGGATCCTCGGGCGCGTGTGCGACCGGCCCTGCGAGCCCGCCTGCCGGCGCGGCCGGGTGGACGAGAAGCCCGTGGCCATCTGCCGCCTGAAGCGCGTGGCGGCGGACCTCTCCGACGACGTGCGCGCGCTGCTCCCGCAAGCGCCCAAGCAGAAGAACGGCAAGCGCATCGCCTGCATCGGCGCGGGTTCGGCCTCGCTCACGGTGGCCAACGACCTCCTCCCGCTCGGCTACGAGATCGTGATGTTCGAGAAGCAGCACGAGCCCGGCGGCCTCATGCGCACCAACATCCCCGCCTTCCGCCTGCCCCCCGAAGTGCTGGCGGACGAGATCGCCATGATCGTGGAGCGGGGCGTGGACCTGCGCCTCGGCACCCCCATCGAGAGCATGCGGCAACTCCTCGCCCAAGGCTATGACGCGGTGTTCGTCGGTTCCGGCGCGCCGCGCGGCAAGAACCTGGAAGTGCCGGGGCGCTACGACGACCCGGCGCACCTGCACATCGGCATCGACTGGCTGGAGTCGGTGGCCTTCGGCCACACCGACAAGGTCGGCGAGAAGGTCATCATCGTCGGCGCCGGCAACACCGCCATGGACTGCTGCCGCACGGCGCTGCGCCTCGGCGCGAAGGACGTGAAGGTGATGGCCCGCAAGCCCATGTCCATGCTCAAGGCCTCGGACTGGGAGCTGGAGGAAGCCATCGAGGAGAGCGTGGACATCATCGAGTGCTACTCCCCCAAGGACTTCGTGCTCAAGGACAAGCGCATCACGGGCATGCACTTCGAGGTGCTCGAATACTACGAGGAAGGCGGCAAGCTGAAATCCCGGGTGCTGGAGGAGAAGCTGCTGCCGGCGGACGACGTGATCCTCGCCATCGGCCAGGAGAACGCCTTCCCCTGGATCGAGGACGACGTGGGCATCGAGCTCGACAAGTGGCACGTGCCCACGGTGGACAAGACCACCTTCCAGTCCACCCGCCAGGGCGTGTTCTTCGGCGGCGACGCCGCCTTCGGCCCCCAGAACATCATCTGGGCGGTGGAGCACGGCCACCAGGCGGCCATCTCGATACACAAGTACTGCCAGGGGCAGGACATGGCCCAGCGCCCCAAGGACGGCATGGCGCTGACCAGCACCAAGATGGGCATCCACGAGTGGAGCTACAGCAACAGCTACGACGCCTCCGCGCGGCGCCTGATGCCCCACGTGAGCCTCAAGGAGCGCTTCAAGAAGATCAACATCGAGGTGGAGCTGGGCTTCACCGCCGACGAGACGCGGATCGAGGTAGAGCGCTGCCTCAACTGCGACATCCAGACGGTGTTCTTCGCACCCAAGTGCATCGAGTGCGACGCCTGCATCGACATCTGCCCCACCCAGTGCCTCACCATCACCCACAACGGCGAGGAGGCGGAGCTGCGCACGCGCCTCAAGGCCCCCGCCGAGAACCTGAAGCAACCGCTCTACGTCTCGGAGGCGCTGAAGCAGACGGGCCGGGTGATGGTGAAGGACGAGGATCATTGCGTGCACTGCGGCCTCTGCGCCGAGCGCTGCCCCACCGCCGCCTGGGACATGCAGAAATCCACCCTCAAGGTGGCCTACGCCGGAGACGACGACGCGCCGGCCGCGCCACTGCGCAAGACGGGAGCCGCGTGATGAACCGCGTCAACGACTTCGTCATCAAGATCGCCAACGTCAACGGCACGGGCTCGGCCAGCGCCAACGGCCTGCTCATGAAGGCCATCTTCCGCATGGGCATCCCCGTCGTCGGCAAGAACTTCTTCCCCTCCAACATCCAGGGCCTGCCCACCTGGTACGAGATCCGGGTGAGCAAGGAGGGCTATCTCTCCCGCTCCGGCCGGGTGGACCTCATGGTGGCCATGAACGCCCAGACCTACGCCAAGGACCTGGCG
>DASUBN010000011.1:0-10789 GCA_035763245.1 Gammaproteobacteria bacterium
TGGACCTCCTGGGCCAGCTCATGAAGTTCTTCGCTGCAGGGGACGTGGCCTTCGTGGGCGGCACGCTCGTGCCCATGGGCGGCCATAACCTGCTGGAACCGGCGGCGCTCGGCCTGCCGGTGCTGGTGGGTCCGTACCTCGAAAACGTGAAGGACGTGGCAGAGATGATGCGCGAGGCCGGGGCACTGACCGTGGTACAGGACGCCGACTCCCTGGCCGCCGCCGCCGCCTGGCTCTTGGGCAACGACTCTACCCGCGAGAGCATCGGCCACGTGGCCCGGGAAAAGGTACTGGAGAACCGCGGTTCCCTGGACCGGGTGCTGGCTCTCGTGAAAGCGACCCTGCCGGGACATTGAGCAGTCCGCGATGCGCATAAAAACGCCCGGCTTTGGGCCGGGCGTTTCATTTTTACTTCCTAGTTTGTCTTAGCGCTTGGGAGGATTGCTGGCTGGAGGCGTGGTGGTGGCAGCGCTCGGTGCGGTCACGACGGGCGCGCTGGTGACAGCGGCCGGAATGGTCGAGGTGCCGGCAGCCGGCGCCATCTCGGTGCCATTCTCCAGGGCGCTCGTATCCATGCCCATGCCGTCACCCGGGGCTTTCACCTGCAGCACGGTGTTCATCTGTTTCAGGTCGTTCTCGTTGAGGTTGCCGGCCGCCTGCTTCAGCTGCAGCACGCTCTCCAGATAGGTATAGCGGGCATTGGCGAAGCTCGTCTGGGCGGTGAGCAGGTTCTGCCGCGCGGTGAGCACATCCACGATGGTACGGGTGCCCACCTGCATGCCGGTCTCGGTGGCATCCATGGAGGTCTGGTTCGATTTCACCGATTGCTTCAGGGCCTGCACCTGGGAGATGCCCGTGAGCACGCCGAGGTAGGCGGTGCGGGCCTGCTGCTCGGTCTGGCGGGTCACGAGCTTCACGTTGTCAACGGCCGCATCGTATTGGCGCTGAGCCTGGGTCACCTCTGCATTCACGCTGCCGCCTGAGAACAGCGGGAAGTTGGCCGAGATCATCCACTGGCGCTGGCGGATGTCGAAGGTGTTGAACGGACTGCCGGATGAGTTGTCGCGGCCATAACTGAAACTACCGGTGACGGTGGGCAACTCGCCGGCACGCTTGATGCCGATTCCGGCGGAGGCCGCGTCGGCTCCGGCCTGGGCGGCCATGAGGTTAGGGTTCTGCTTCAGGGCCTGCTCCACCCACTGTTGGGCGCTTGCCGGGTCCGGCGATTTCAGCGGCATGTCGGGGCTGGGTTCCAGCAGCTCGCCTACCGGCTGGCCGGTGATGGCACGCAGGCTCTCCTCGGCGTTGGTGACCTGTTGCTGGGCGTTGATCTCATTGGCCACCGACTGGTCATAGGCGGCTTGGGCCTCCTGTACGTCGGTGATGGCGCTCATGCCCACGTCGTACTTCTCCTTGGCCTGCTCCAGCTGCTTGCTGTTGGCTTCGGTGGCGGCGTGGTCCGCGGCCAGAGTATCGCGGGCGTTGAGCACGTTGAAATAGGCGGTGGCGGTGCGCAACACCAGCGACTGCTGGGCGGAGACCCAGTTGGCCTCGGCCTGGGCGGCGCTGGCATCCGCCTGCTCGATGTTGTTCCAGGCGGCCCAGTCGAAGATAGCCTGGGTCAATTTGACGCCGTATTGAGTGTCGCGGCCGGGGATGTCGGCGTATATGTTCGCGAACGTCGTGTTATTTGGATTGGTGGCGGTGGGGGCCGGGACCGTCGTCAGCTGGGTGCCGTAGGAGGTGGTGCCGGAGCGGGAGCCGGTGAGGGCTATGTTCGGCAGGTAGCCACCCCGGGCGATGGGCTTGGCCTCGATGGCTGCCTCGTAGTTGGCCTCGGCCTGCAAGAAGGTCGGGTCGTTTTTGACGGCCAACTGGTAGGTATCCCAGAGGTCAGCGGCCTGGGCTTGGGCGCAGAGTCCCAAGGTGGCGCCGATAGCGAGGGCAAGTGTGGTCTTACGCATAGATCCCTTCCATATCCGTGGGGTTCGCGGGTAAGTGTTATACTTTACTATAACACCATATCTCTAGTCTGACAAGAGCGGTGACAAAGCCTCTGGGCATTTAATACCGGGGCAAATCGGGGTCTAGGTCCTCGGCCCAGGCATCTATCCCTCCGGCTAAGTTCGAGACCTGCCGGAAGCCCTGGGTGGCAAGATAGTCAGCCACCTGCTGGCTGCGACGGCCGTGATGACACATGACCACGTACATGCGGTCCGAGTTCAATTCCTCAAGCTTGCCCTGTACTTCACCCATGGGGATGTGAAGCGACCCTTCCACATGCGCCAAGGCATATTCCCAGGGCTCGCGCACGTCCAAGAGCACGGCCCTGTCACCCTGCTCGGCCAACAGAGCCCGGGCATCGCCCGGGGAGAGCTGGGGGATGTTACTCATGGCCTCAAGGCCCGGGAGCGTCAGAAGCTGAAGACTCTCGGCGCCGGCGCGTTCTTGAGCGCAGGCAGCGAGGTCTCGAACAGGCTCACCCGGGTCCAGGCGTCCTCGGCGGTACGGGTCACGAGCATCGCCTCCATCACCGGGGCTTTCCCCACCACCACCATTAGACGTCCGCCGACGTTCAAACGTTGCTCGTAGGCGGAATCATAGGCGGGCAGGGAGCCGGTCACGGCGATGACGTCGTAGCGGGCATTCAGCCACTCAAGGCGCGTGCCATCGCGGGTCTCGACCTGCACGTTCTTTTGGCCGAGGCCCTTTAGGGTCTTGCCTGCAGTCTCCACGAAGTCCGGATGGATATCCACGCTCAGCACTTCGCGGGCGAGCTTGGCGAGACAGGCAGCGAAGTAGCCGCTGCCGGTGCCGATCTCCAGCACACTCTCCTGCGGCTCCGGATCCAGCGCCTGCAGGAAGCGACCCTCCACTTTCGGGGACATCATGCGTTCGCCATGGGGTAGGGGGACTTCGAAGTCGCCATAGGCCGCGTTGCGATACGCCTCCGGCACGAATTTCTCCCGCGGCAGGGCGTCGAATACCGCGAGGATGCGCGGATCCAGCACGTCCCAGGCACGGATTTGCTGGTGGACCATCTGGCTGCGGGCGGATTGCATATCCATGGTTTTTCACGGGAAAAATGCCGAGTGGGCGCAAAGGTTAAGCGCTTAGGCGGCCCTTGGCAAGGCGATGTGTCATTGGATGCGGCTTACAAATGTCAGGCGGATTTGTCAGCAGCCCCCGGGCGTATAATGCTGTCCGGCGCGCGGACAGCGCGCGGAAGCTGGGGGTGCCCCTTGAAGGGGCTGAGAACACACCCTTGGAACCTGGCCCGATGAGACGGGTGGTCACCGGACGGTAACCCGGACACCACCCGGACAGCACCGGCGAGGGAATGCTTCGGCATGCAACGCCAGAGCATTCCCGCGCCTGAAGCGAGGAATGACATGAGCGCAGTCCCGGAAGAGTTCGTCCGCCGCACCGAGGCCCTGGCCGAGGAGGCCACCCGGCCCTTCGCCCGTTCCCGCAAGATATACGTCCAGGGCAGCCGGCCCGATCTGCGCGTGCCCATGCGCGAGATCAGCCTTAACGACACTCCGGCACTTTTCGGCGCCGAGCGGAATCCCGCCTACCACGCCTATGACACCTCGGGTCCCTATACCGACCCGGCGGCGAAGATCGACCTCCTGAAGGGCTTGCCGCCCCTACGTACTTCTTGGATCGGGGAGCGCGGCGACTCCGAAGCCCTCGCCCAGCCGAGTTCTGAGTACATGCGCCGCCGCGAGGTGGATCCCAGGCTCGCTCAACTGCGCTTCGACCGGCTGCGGCCGGTACGGCGCGCCAAGGCGGGCGTCAATGTGACCCAGATGCACTATGCCAGGCGCGGCATCGTGACCCCCGAGATGGAGTTCATCGCCATCCGTGAGAACCAGTGCCTGGAGTCGGTGAAGGAAGCGGGCCTGCTCAAGCGCCATCGGGCGGAAAGCTACGGCGCCAGGCTGCCGGCGCTCATCACCCCGGATTTCGTGCGCGAGGAAGTGGCTTCGGGGAGGGCCATCATCCCCTGCAACATCAACCACCCGGAGAGCGAGCCCATGATCATCGGGCGCAACTTCCTGGTGAAGATCAACGCCAACATCGGCAACTCGGCGGTCACCTCCAGCATCGCCGAGGAAGTGGAGAAGCTCGTGTGGGCCACCCGCTGGGGTGCCGACACCCTCATGGATCTCTCCACCGGCAAGCACATCCACGAGACCCGGGAGTGGATTGTCCGCAACGCGCCCATCCCCATCGGCACTGTGCCCATCTATCAGGCCTTGGAGAAGGTGGAGGGGAAGGCCGAAGAGCTAACCTGGGACATCTTCCGGGACACGCTCATTGAGCAGGCGGAGCAGGGGGTGGATTACTTCACCATCCACGCCGGCGTACGCCTGGCCTACGTGCCGCTCACGGCGAAGCGTGTGACCGGCATCGTCTCCCGCGGCGGTTCCATCCTCGCCAAGTGGTGTCTGGCGCACCACCAGGAGAACTTCCTCTATACGCATTTCGAGGAGATCTGCGAGATCATGCGGGCCTACGATGTGGCCTTCTCCCTCGGCGACGGCCTGCGCCCCGGTTCCATCGCGGATGCCAACGACGAGGCCCAGTTCGCGGAGCTGGATACACTCGGGGAGCTGACGAAGGTCGCCTGGAAACACGATGTGCAGACCATGATCGAGGGGCCAGGCCACGTGCCCATGCAGCTCGTCAAGGAGAACATGGAGCGGCAGCTCAAGGTCTGCCACGAGGCGCCGTTCTATACACTGGGGCCGCTCACCACCGATATAGCCCCGGGCTATGACCACATCACCAGCGCCATCGGTGCCGCCATGATCGGCTGGTTCGGCACCGCCATGCTCTGCTACGTGACGCCCAAGGAGCACTTGGGTCTGCCGGATAGGCAGGACGTGCGCGACGGCATCATCGCCTACAAGATTGCCGCCCACGCGGCGGACCTCGCCAAGGGCCATCCCGGCGCCCAGGTGCGGGACAATGCCCTGTCGAAGGCCCGCTTCGAGTTCCGCTGGGAAGATCAGTTCAACCTGGGGCTCGATCCCGAGAAGGCCAAGGAATTCCACGACGAGACTTTACCTAAGGAAGCCGCCAAGCTGGCCCATTTCTGTTCGATGTGTGGGCCCCACTTCTGCTCCATGAAGATCACCCAGGATGTGCGCGAGTACGCCGAGAAGGGGATGGCGGAGAAGTCGAAAGAGTTCCTGGAGCAGGGCGGCGAAGTCTATAAACAAAGCTGAAGGGGTTATCCGTGCCTGGATCCAAGCTGATCGATCTCAGCCATACGGTCGAGCACGGCACGATCACTTATAAGGGCCTGCCGGCGCCTCTCATCTGCGACTTCCTCTCCCGGGAAGCCTCCAAGAAGAAATATAACGATGAGACCACGTTCCATATCGGCAAGATCGAGATGGTGGCCAACACCGGCACCTACGTAGATGCGCCTTTCCATCGCTATGAGCACGGTAAGGATCTATCGGAACTGCCGCTGGAATCGCTCGTAGACATGGAAGGACTGGTGTTCCATGCCAAACCAGGGCAGCGCGCCATCGGCCCCGAGCTATTCGGTAAGGCGGAGGTGCGGGGAAAGGCCGTGTTGGTGCATACCGGTTGGGCGCAGCACTGGGGCAAGGATCAGTATTTCGAAGGTCATCCCCATCTCACGGAAGCGGCCGCAATCTGGCTCAAGGACCGGGGCGCGGCCTTCGTCGGGATCGACTCCCTCAATATAGATGGCACAGAGACGGGTTACCGACCGGTGCATACCCTGCTGCTCGGCGCCGACATCCCCGTCGGCGAGCACTTCTGCAACCTGGAACGACTGCCGGATTCGGGTTTCCGCTTCCATGCGGCGCCGGTGAAAGTGAAGGGCTTCGGCACGTTTCCGGTACGCGCCTACGCGGTGGTCGGCTAAAGAACCGATCCGCCTATTCCTGGTCCTCGGGTTCGGAGCCACTGATGTCTTCGTGGGCGTTGGCTTCCTTCGAGCGCAGTACATCCTCCTCCTCGAAACCGGGAAGGGGTTTGCGGCGGGGCGGCTGTTCGAACGACTCGGAGTCGTAGCCCGTATCGCCTTCCTCCAGGGGTTCCAGGGCCGCAGTCCAGTCCTCGGGTGCCTCGATCTCCGAGAGCTTGAGACTGCTCCATTCCTCGCTAGTGAACTCCCCGATCTCGCCGTTGAGATACTGCACCTCGATAAGGCCCGTATCCTCATCCACGTCCACGATCTCGAATTCATCTTCGCTACTGGAGTCGAGATACCACTCGCCCACCGCCGGCAATCTCAGTTCTCGTGCAACGATCATGGCAGCGTCCTTTGTCTTTGAAGCATCGAGGCAAATCTAGCCCCGTCACGGCCGGCGGGCATTGATCTGCGTCAAGCGCGGGCCCGGCCGGGGGCGGGCCTGCGGCCGTGGTGACTGAGAACCCGGTCACGTATCGCCAAGATTTGCAGGCCAAATGGCTGGGGGCGGGCTACACTCAAGGCGAGGGGGGAGGGGTTGACCATGAATCCCAAAGCCATATTCTGGCCGGTGCTGGCGATGGTGCTGCTCACCTTCGTGGTGCTGGCCTACACCGGCTACAAGCGCTTTTCCGCCGGCTTTGCCGGCCGGGTGCGGGCGGGGGATTTCCGCTATGGCGAGACCGCCAATGTGCCCCCGGACGTGGCGGTGGCCAACCGCAACTTCATGAACCTGCTGGAAGCGCCGGTGCTTTTTTATACATTCTGTATCAGTGCCTATGTGACACATACGGCCGCGCCCTGGCTGCTGGCGCTCGCCTGGTTGTATGTGGCGCTGCGCTTCGTTCATACTTTCATCCACCTGGCTTACAACAAGATATTGCACCGCTTCTCAAGCTACGCGGCGAGCAACCTGGTGTTGCTGGTTATGTGGCTCGGGTTCGGGGCGGCACTGGCGCAAGGATAAAGGCGGGAAGACCGTGAGCAAGAAACCCATCGTGGTGGCCGGCAGGAGCTACAACAGCGTCGAGGAAATGCCTGCGGAGGTGCGCCGCGTGTACGATCTCGCCGTGGCCGCCAGGAACGAGGGCGAGGATCACGACCGGCTGAAAATCGTGTTCAACGGTCAGGAATACGAGAGCCTGGACAAGATGCCGCCCGACGTGCGCAAGCTCTACCAGACCCAGCAGGTCGCCATGGAGACTTACCGGGACTTCAGCGTGGATTCCACCACGCCCCGTGCCGGGAAGGTGAACGCACCGCCCCAGAAGCGGATGGAGCCCGCTGAGTCTTCCTTCTTCAAGCGCCACAAATGGCTGCTGATCGCGGCCGCCGTGGTGCTGGTGCTGCTGCTGGTCCTGGCGATCCGCTGAATTAGCGGCGTCCGATATCGCCCACGGCGATGCGAGCTTTCACCTGCGGCTCCGGTTGCAAGGTGATGTGCTCGATGCCGTAGGCCTCGTGCAGGTGGGCCTTCAAGCCCAGGTACACCGCCTCCCACATCCCCAGGTCCTCGATCACCACGTGAGCCGAGAGCGCCACCTCCCCGGAGGACACGCTCCACACGTGCAGGTCATGCACCGAACTCACCCCTTCGATGGCCGCCATGCCGCGGCCGATCCCGGCCAGGTCCATGCCCCGTGGCACGCCTTCCAGCAGCACATGGGCCGCGTCCGCAATCAACTTCAGGCTCGAGAGCAGGATGAGCAGCGCGATGAAGAGCGAAAGCAGCGGGTCCGCCGGCAGCCAGCCCGTGGTCCAGATGACGACACCCGAGAGCACTGCGGCGATCGAACCCAGCATGTCGCCCAAGACATGCAATAGCGAGGCGCGTGTGTTGAGGCTCGCGTGGCCCTGGGCCAGCACCCGGTAGACGGCGAAGTTCACCGTGAGACCCAGCGCGCCGACGCGCACCCCGAGCGGCGCCTGCACCAGGGCCGGGTGTTGGAAACGTGCGATCGCCTCCACGACGATTCCAGCGACGATGGCCAGCATGAGCAGCGTGTTCACCAGCGCCGCCATCACCTCCACGCGTCCGAGGCCGTAGGAATGCCGGTCCGAGGCGGGGCGTCCCGCCACCCAGCCAGCGACGCCGGCGAGGGCGAGCGCGGCGCTGTCGGTGGCCATGTGCCCCGCGTCGCCCAGCAAGGTCAGGGACTGGCTGAAGGTCCCCGCCGCCGCCTCCACCCCCGCGAAGCCCAGGGTGACGAAGAAGGCCAGCCAGAAATGCCGCTGGCCATGGCGGTGGGCATGATCGTGGCAGACTTCGTGATCGTGCATCAGGTCTCGATGGGCTGGCCCGCCGCTTTCCAGGCGGCGAAGCCTCCGGCCAGGTTCGCCACGTCCTTGTATCCGAGTTCCTGCATGGCCACCGTCGCGAGTGCCGAGCGGCCGCCACTCTGGCATTGCATCACGATGCAGCAGTCCCGGTCGCAGAGCACCGGATGGCCGTCGACGCGGAATTCCAGCACTCCCCGGGGGATGTTGATGGCGCCCGGCAGGTGTCCCGCCCGGAACTCCTCCGGTTCACGCACGTCAATGATGCACACGTTGCCGAGTCGGCCGGCGAGCTCGGTGACGCCGATCTCCCGTATCTTGGTCTTCGCTTGGGCGACGAGATCCGTCCCGGTGGTCATGGCAGCCTTCCGTTTTTTGGACAGGGCGCGGTCCCGGAGGCCCGCATCCGGATAGACTAAGCTCATCATCCAGGCGAGGGAAGCTATCCATGCAGATCACGCCATTTCTGCACCCCGCTTCGTCCACCTGGAGCTACGTGGTGGCCGACATCGCGGCACGCCGCGCCGCCATCATCGACCCGGCCCTGGATTACGACGCCGCTTCAGGCCGCATCGGCACAGCCTCGGCCCAGGCCCTGGTAGACCATGTGCGCGGGCAGGGCTGCAGCCTCGATTGGATACTTGAGACCCACGCCCATGCGGACCATCTCTCCGCGGCGCAATTCGTGAAGCAGGAGCTCGGGAGCAGGGTCGCCATCGGCGAGGGCATCCGTGAAGTGCAGGGTACTTTCAAGACTCTATACAACCTCGGCGACGGTTTCAGGACCGACGGCAGCCAGTTCGACCATCTCTTCAGGGATGGTGAACACTTCGCTATCGGCGGGCTAGAAGGGCGAGTGATCGCAACGCCGGGCCACACCAGCGACAGCGTCGCTTACCATATCGGCGATGCGGTGTTCACCGGTGACAGCCTGTTCATGCCGGATTCCGGAAGTGCCCGTTGCGACTTCCCCGGTGGTGACGCCGGCATGCTCTACGACTCCATGCACAAGCTGCTATCTCTGCCCGAGACGGCGCGGCTTTTCGTCTGCCACGACTACGGTCAGGGCGGCCGCGCTAAGCTCCATGAGACCACCGTGGGCGAGCAGCGCCGTACCAACATCCACGTCAAGGATGGGATCTCCCGCGACGAATACGTGAAGCTGCGGCGCGAGCGGGACGCCACTTTGCCGGTACCGGCTTTGCTCTTGCCCGCCATCCAGGTGAACATCCGCGCTGGCCGCTTGCCGGAACCGGAAGCGAACGGCACGGTCTATCTCAAGATACCTGTCAACAAGTTCTGAACCAGGGAGCCTGAATGGATAATTACGTCATCCCCGTGCTGACCGGCGCGGCCATTAATCTTGCGTTGCTGTTGCCTTTGTTCGCAGCGGCCTGGCTCAGCAACCGCTCCAAGCCGGCTGCCAAGCCCATACTGCTGTTCGCGTTCTTCTTCGTGCTCGACATGGCGCTGATATTCTCTTTCCGGGTGGTGCATTTCATCCCGGCTTGGGGCCATTACAACTGGCAGGGCAAGGTACTGGAGGCGGCCTGGCCGGTGCTGTTGGCGCTGTTCGTGAAAGGGTATTCCGCCGGGCGCATCGGCCTCACCCTGCCCGAGAGCCGACAGAGCTGGCGCATCCTTGCCTTCACCTGCGTGCTCTACGCCGTCGTCGGCATACCGGTGGCACTGCTCATGGGCGCGCATTTCGGCGTGGGAGGCGATGTCTCCAGCTTCGCCTATGAAGCCACCATGCCGGGGCTGGGCGAGGAGTTCGTCTATCGCGGCGTGCTGCTCATGCTCCTGAACGAGGCCTTCGGCCGGCCCTGGAAGGTCCTGGGCGCCTCCTTCGGCTGGGGGGCGGTGATCGTCACCGCCATGTTCGGTTTCCTGCATGGGATAGATGTGAAGGGCGGTCACCCCATGAGCATCAGCTTCTACTGGACCGGCATGATCTACCCGGCCGTCATCGGCGTGGTCCTGGCCTGGCTCCGGGAACGCACCGGCAGCGTCTGGCCAGGGGTGCTGCTCCACAACTTCGTGAACGTACTCAACCAGTTCCTCGTCTGAGCCCGCCCCCGGCGCGGGGCGGGCCGTCTTTCCCCTGATCCAGGTCATCGCGCCCGCGGGCGCGATGAGCCACCCTGGCGTCGTATCCGCAGCAACTGGGAATGCGCCATGTCCGTCCCTGTTACCGTCCCGGCCGTCCACCGCGACCCGGGGGTGGGACTTGATATATTAGAAAATTCTAATATACTAATATAACCACGGCGCCGCCCGTATCCGAGAGGAGGTGACTTATGAACATCGACAAGCTGGTCCTGCGTTTCGCGGGGACCATGGTGCTATTGAGCCTCGCCCTGGCCGTGTGGGTGAGTCCCTATTGGCTGTGGCTGACCGCCTTCGTGGGCGCGAACCTGCTGCAGTCCTCGTTCACCGGCTTCTGCCCGCTCGCCAAGGTGCTGGCGAAGCTGAAGGTGCAGTCCGGCGCCGCCTTCGGCGGCTGACGGCGCATGCGCATGGGTATCCAAGCAGCGGCCGTCAAGGACTTCA
>DASUBN010000012.1:0-3830 GCA_035763245.1 Gammaproteobacteria bacterium
CAGCTGGATATTGCTCATCGGCCTGATCGGCTTCGTGGGCATCTTCGGCTTCAAGCTCATCCCAATCTATATGGATTACTACAGCATCAACAGAGCGTTAGTCGGTGTAGCCAAACAACTCCAGCCCGGAGAGTCGCCGCAGCAGGTATTCATGGCTATCTCGAGCGCGTTCGATATAAACAGCGTGAACGCAATCAGCGATAAGGATGTGAGCATCAAGATTGATCCTGATACCAAGATCGCTGTATTAGGCATCGATTATGACCAACGCACGAACTTCATGGGCAACATCGATCTCGTGGTGCACTTCGAAAAAACCTATCCGGCCGGGGCGCATTGACTAGTAGCCGCACAGCGCTGCTGCGGACCTTGGGCAGGCGGTTCAGCGACGAGACCCTGCTTGACTTGGCGCTCACCCACCGCAGCGTCGGCGGCCGGAACAACGAACGCCTGGAGTTCTTGGGCGACGCCTTGATCAATGCCTGCGTGGCGGACGCCCTCTATCGGCGCCATGGGGAGCTGGAGGAGGGCGATCTCAGCCGTCTGCGGGCGAGCTTGGTGAACCAGGAGGCCTTGGCGGAAGTGGCCCGGGAGCTGGATCTCGGCAGCTATCTCAGCTTGGGTCCCGGCGAGCTCAAAAGCGGCGGACACCGCCGTGCATCCATCCTGGCAGACGCCCTGGAAGCCGTCATCGGTGCCGTATTCCTCGACGCGGGTTTCGAGGCCGCTCACGGGGTGGTGCTGAAGCTCCTGGAGTCGCGCCTCGCAGCGCCGCTTTCCGCGGAAGCCCTCAAGGACTCCAAGACGCGGTTGCAGGAAGTGCTGCAGGCGCGAGACCTCCCTTTACCGGTGTACGCGGTGGAATCGGTGCGAGGCGAGCCTCACAAGCAGACTTTCCGGGTGAGCTGCAGCGTGCAGTCTCTGGACATCCGCACAGAAGGCGAGGGCGGCAGCCGTCGCAACGCCGAGCAGGAAGCGGCCCGCCAAGCCTTGGAGGGCATTGAGCATGGCTGAGAAGGAGTTCCGGGCGGGCTTCATCGCCGTGGCGGGCAGGCCCAACGTGGGCAAATCCACGCTGGTGAACGCCCTCGTGGGGCGTAAGATCAGCATCGTGACTCCCAAGCCCCAGACCACCCGGCGCCGGGTGCTAGGCGTGAAGACCCTGCCTAAGGCCCAACTCATCTTCGTAGATACACCGGGGCTCCATTCCGGTGAGAAACGCGCCATCAACCGTTCTATGAATCGCAGCGCGGTCACCGCCGCCGGCGAGGCGGATCTTTGCCTGCTAGTGGTAGAGGCCCTGCAGTGGGGCGAAGATGACGAGCTTGCATTGCGGCGGCTCAGCACTCTTGAACGGCCGCTCGGCCTCGTGGTGAACAAGATCGACAAGGCCAAGCCCCGGGAGAAGCTCCTGCCCTTCATGCAAGAGATGCTGGCGCGTCATGATTTCAAGTTCGTGGTGCCGGTCTCCGCCTACAAGGCCGAGAACCTGCAAGAGCTGGAGAAGTTGCTCATCCAGGACATGCCCGAGTCACCCATGCTCTTCCCGGCGGATCAGGTGACCGACCAGGACGAGGCCTTGCGCGCCTCGGAGTTCGTGCGTGAGCAGCTCATCATTGCCTTGCGGGAGGAAGTGCCTTACTCCGTCGCCGTGCAGGTGGATGAGTGTGTGCTGGACGGCAGCATGCTGAGGGTCACGGCCACCATCTGGGTGGAGCGGGAAGGGCAGAAGGCCATCGTCATCGGACAGGGGGGGGTCTTGCTCAAGCAGGTGGGCAAGGCGGCCCGCCTGGAGATGGAACGGGAGTTCGGCCACAAGGTGTTCCTGCGCATGTGGGTGAAAGTGCGGGAGAACTGGGCCGATGACGAACGCGCGCTCGCGACGCTCGGGTTCGAGGGTTGATGAAGGCCGAACGGGTCGCGTTGACCCAGGGTTACGTGCTGCATCAGCGCGCCTGGCGCGAGACGAGCCGGATAGTGGAGGTCTGGACCCGCGAGCACGGGCGGCTGGGCCTCGTGGCCCGGGGCGTGCGACGGCCTAAGTCCCCTTTCCGGAGCCTGCTGCAACCTTTTACGCCGCTGCTGCTTTCCTGGAGCCAGCGCGGCGAGCTCGGCAACCTCACGGGCCTGGAGGCTGCCGCCGCGCCGGTCTCGCTCCAGGGACGCGCCCTCATGGCCGGCTTCTACATGAACGAGCTTCTGCTGCGGCTCCTGCCACGCCAGGATGCCCACCCGGGGCTCTACGACTGGTATACGGCGACCTTGGCGAAGCTTTCAGGCAGCCGCCAACCGGCGCCGGCCCTGCGGATATTCGAGAAGCACCTGCTCTCGGCCGTGGGTTATGGGTTGATCCTGACCCATGCGGGTGCGGATGGTGCCCCGGTGAAG
The DNA here is from genome assembly GCA_035763245.1 of Gammaproteobacteria bacterium. GTDB lineage: Bacteria > Pseudomonadota > Gammaproteobacteria > Natronospirales > REEB76 > DASUBN01. The sequence continues at coordinate 2,389 of DASUBN010000012.1, forward strand.
CCCGAAAGCAGCTACCGCTACGACCTGGATTCAGGTCCGCAACCCGTGACCGCGAAGCTCGCCGCCGGCATGCTCATCAGCGGCCGAGCCTTGCTTGCGTTGCACCACGAGGCATTGGATGATGCGGAAGACCTCAAGGCCGTGAAGCGCCTGTTGCGGACCGCCTTGGAGCGGCACCTGGACGGCAAGGCGCTCAAGACCTCGGGCGTGATGCGCGCCATGGCCAGGACAACATGAACTTGGAGAAGATCCAATGGGCCGGATGAGCGGTATCGCCCTCGGCGTGAACATCGACCATGTGGCCACCTTGCGCCAAGCAAGAGGCACCAAGTATCCCGATCCGGTGGAAGCGGCGCGTCTAGCGGAGGGCGCCGGTGCAGATTCCATCACGGTCCATCTCAGGGAAGACCGCCGGCACATCCAGGAGCGGGATGTGCTGCTGCTCAAGGAAGTGATACAGACCCGCCTCAACCTCGAGATGGCGGTGACCGATACGATGCTGGGCTTCGCCACCCGCGTGTTGCCCCATGATTGCTGCCTCGTGCCCGAGAAGCGCCAGGAGCTCACCACCGAGGGTGGATTGGACGTCGTGGGCCAGTCGGCACGTGTCCACGAGGCCTGCCGGTACCTTGCCGGCTCTGGTATGCGGGTGGCGCTCTTCATCGACCCGGATCCCCGGCAGGTTGAGGCTTCCGCCGATGCGGGCGCGCCGGTGGTGGAGCTGCATACCGGCGCCTATGCGGATGCGCCCGGTCCCCACAAGCAGGGGGAGGAACTGCATCGCCTGGTGGAGGCGGCGAGACAGGCGGCCAGCCTGGGTCTCGAGGTGCACGCGGGCCATGGGCTGCATTACCACAACGTGGCCGCCATCGCCGCCATCCGCGAGGTGGTAGAACTCAACATCGGTCACTCCATCATCGCCCGCGCCATCATGATGGGTCTGGGCCCCGCCGTGAGCGACATGAAGAAACTCATGCGTGAGGCCAGACCGTGATCCACGGTGTGGGAACGGACATGGTGCAGGTCTCGCGCATGGAGGCGGTCTGGCAGCGCCATGGCGAACGCTTCGCCAGGCGCACCCTGATGCCAGAGGAACTCGCATGGTTCGGGCGTACCCGCAACCCAGTGCGGTTCCTCGCCATGCACTTTGCCGCCAAGGACGCCATCGTCAAGGCGTTGGGCACCGGCTTCCGTTTCGGCATGTGGGTGCGCGATACGGGCTTCGTGCCCGACCAGCGCGGCAAGCCTTGCGTGATCTTCTCCAAGCGCGGCGAGGTGGTGTGTGGGAAGTTCGGTGTCGGCGCCGCCCACGTGAGCCTGACGGACGAGGCCGGGTTGGTGGTGGCCATGGCAGTGATGGCGAAGGTGGGAGAGCCATGAAGCGTAAACGCAGGGAAGCGGTGTCTATGAAGTTACGTCGTGCCACTACATTGACGGTCACG
>DASUBN010000013.1:0-5963 GCA_035763245.1 Gammaproteobacteria bacterium
GCCGACACCTGGCACGGCATCGTGACCTTGGCTCCGGCCACAGTTGTGTTCGAGTGCAAGCATGGGCCCTACGTACCCACGGCTGAGAAGGACTTCGTATCGTGGGCCCCGCCCGAGGGGCATGCCCGTTGCGCCGAGTTCGAGGAATGGTTCAAGCATGCGAAAATCGGAGATACGCCGCCGGCGTATAGGGCCTGATGGCAGCGAAGAGATTGGCTCACAAAGACGGGAAAGTTCGCTGCCATTGGGCGCCCGCCAACGACGCCCTCTACACCGCCTACCATGACAAGGAATGGGGCGTACCGGTGCACGACGACCGGCTCCTGTTCGAGTTCCTGATCCTGGAAGGAGCCCAGGCGGGCCTCTCCTGGTCCACCATCCTGCACAAGCGCGACCATTATCGCCGTGCTTACCGCCGTTTCGATCCGAAGAAGGTGGCGCGTTATACCAAGCAGGACGTGGCGCGATTGCTCAAGGATCCAGGTATCGTGCGTAACCGTTTGAAGATCGCGAGCAGCATTTCCAATGCCCAGGCCTATCTCGCTGTGCAGCGCGAGTTCGGCAGCTTCGACGAATATATCTGGTCCTTCGTGGGCGGCAAGCCACTGCTCAACCGCTGGCGTACGCGCGGTCAGGTGCCGGCGCGCACCGAGATCTCCGATAAGATGAGCAAGGACCTCAGGAAGCGCGGCTTTCGCTTCGTGGGCAGCACCATCTGTTACGCATTCATGCAGGCCACGGGGATGGTCAACGACCATGCCGTGGGCTGCTTCCGCCACGGCGCGAGGACATGAACCCGCTCCTGATCGTCTCGTCGATGCTGCTCGGCGGTCTCGTCGCCGGCGTCATCGGCTCGCTTACAGGGCTCGGCGGCGGGCTTGTGATCGTGCCGTTCCTGACGTTGGTGTTCCATTTGCCGGTGCCCCAGGCTGTGGGCGTGAGTCTGTTCGGCGTCATCGCCACTTCCACCGGCGCCGCGCCACGCTTCGTGGGGACGGGCCTCGCGAACGTGCGCGTCGGGCTGTTCCTGCAGGTGGCGGCATCCTCCGGCGCGCTACTCGGGGCGCTCATCTCCCATCGCGTGCCGGCGCATTTCCTGTTCCTGATATTCGGCATCGTGATGCTGTATTCAGCCATCATGTCCTTCGTGCCCACCTCTCATGACGCCGCTGGCGCGGCCCGGAGTTCGCCTTTGGCTGAACGCTTCAGGCTCGCCAGCCGCTACCGCGACGGGGATCATTGGGTGGCTTACCAGGTTGCCGGCGTAGCCCCGGCCTTCGCCATCATGGTAGGGGCGGGCTTCCTTTCGGCCCTGCTCGGCATCGGTTCCGGCGTGTTCAAGGTGCTCGCCATGGACAAGCTCATGCGTCTGCCGTTCAAGGTATCCACCGCGACGTCCAACTTCATGATCGGCATGACCGCGGCCACGAGCGCGGGCTATTACCTCTCCCACGGCGACATCCCGCCGCTCACCGCCGGGGCGGTGATCCTTGGCGTCATCGCCGGCGCCTACGCTGGAGGTCATTGGATGAAGCGCATCCCCACCCGCCTGCTGCGGCGCTTGTTCGCCGTGGTGCTGTGCGTCGTGGCCCTGGACATGCTGCTCAAGGGCTTCGGCCTGTGAACGGGCTCGTCGAACACCGCCGGCGCATCACCCTGGGGATACTCCGAGTGAGCATTGGGCTCTGCTTGGCGATGCTGCTTGCCGGCGTGGTGCTCTTCCTGGTCCACGGCGGCGCGGCACAACCCGCCAATCCAGGCGGCTCCCTGCCCTACATCCTGGACGCTGTGCTGCACCGGGGCGGGATGCTGCACGCGGGCGCGTTCCTGGTGGCGGGCTTGCTGGTGCTGCTGTTCACGCCCGTGGCGCGGCTCATCGCCGGTGTCTACGTGAGCGCCCGGGCCAGGGACGGGGTCTACGTGCTGATCGGCCTTGTGGTGCTGGGGCTGGTGCTGGTGGGGATGATCTTGGGGGGTGGCTAAGCCTGACCGCTATTTCGCGAAGATTTGTGACTGGTCGCGGAATGCCTTGAACTCCAGCGCGTTGCCGCTCGGGTCCTTGAAGAACATGGTTGCCTGTTCGCCCACTTGGCCTTGGAAACGGATACCGGGTTCGATGATGAACCTCGCGCCCGCTTTCTTGAGCCTCTCGGCCAGCCGCTCCCATTCGCCCCATTCCAGGATCACGCCGAAATGGCGCACCGGCACGTCTTCGCCGTCTACCTCGTTGGTTGCGGTGGAATTCTCCTGCGCCGCGAGGTGGGCGACGATCTGGTGGCCGAAGAAGTCGAAGTCGATCCATTGTTTGGATTCGCGGCCGGTGGGGCAGCCGAGTAGGCCTGCATAGAACTTGCGGGTCTCCTCCAGGTCGTGGACGGGGAAGGCCAGGTGAAACGGTCGGATCTTGCTCATGCCCAATCCCTCGGCCTCAGGAATTTCTCGTGGAGTTCCGCCTCTTTCGAACCGGGTTCAGGTTTCCAGTCGTACTCCCAGCGTACCAGCGGCGGCAGGGACATGAGGATGGACTCGCTGCGGCCGCCGGATTGCAAGCCGAACAGGGTGCCCCGGTCGTAGACTAGGTTGAATTCCACGTAGCGACCGCGCCGGTAGAGCTGGAACTGCCGCTCCCGTTCGCCGTAGCGAGTGTCGCGGCGCTTCTCCACGATGGGAACGTAGGCAGGCAGGAAGTGATCGCCGACGCTGCGGGTGAAGGCGAAGGAGCGCTCGAAGCCTTCGGCGTTCAGGTCGTCGAAGAACAAACCGCCGATGCCCCGGGGCTCGTTGCGGTGCTTGAGGAAGAAGTATTCGTCGCACCATTGCTTGTAGCGGGTATAGGCTTCAGCTCCGAAGGAGGAATCGCAGGCTTCCTTGGCGACGGTGTGCCAGTGGCGCGCATCCTCATCGAAGCCGTAGTAGGGCGTGAGGTCGAAACCACCGCCGAACCACCACACCGTGGTGTCGCCCCCCTTGGGGGCGGCGAAGAAGCGCACGTTCATGTGGGAGGTGGGAACGTAGGGGTTGAGCGGGTGCACCACAAGGGAGACGCCCAGCGCGCGCCAGGCGCGGCCGGTGAGCTCCGGGCGATGGGCCGTGGCCGATGGGGGCAGCTTCGCCCCGCGCACGTCGGAGAAGTTGACGCCCGCTTGTTCGAACACGGCACCAGCCTTGAGCACGCGGCTCTCGCCGCCGCCACCCTCGGCGCGAGTCCAGCTGTCTTTGTGGAAGCGGCTCTTGCCGTCCAGCTTCTCGAGGGCGCCGGTGATGGTGTCCTGCAGGGAACGCAGGTAGGTCTCGACGGCTTGGATGTCCATGACGGTGATTTTAACAGGCCGTCGAACGACGGCTTGTTGGAGGGTTCATCCGGCCCTTAACACCTTGCCGGTCAGAGCCTCGCGGATTTCTGTGGGTCTGGCGAGGCTGCCCACGGCGCCGGGGACAATGTAGTCCACGGCCGCGCCCAGCTGCGTGCGGACCATGAGGGCCGAGCGGGCCGGCGGCTGGCCGCTCAAATTGGCGCTGGTGGACACGAGGGCCATGCCGCAGGCGTCGCACAGGGCATGGGCGATGGGGTGGGCGGTGACCCGCACCGCCAGCGTGCCGCGTCCGCCCGTGAGCCAGGCGGGGACGTGAGTCGCCGCCGGCACTACCCAGGTGACGGGGCCGGGCCAGCTCTGTTCGAGCTTGGATAGCGCGTCAGCCGGGAGCCTCGCCATGAACGGCAGGAGCTGTTCGATCCGGGAGGCGATGAGGATGACGCCCTTGGCGGCGTCGCGGCGTTTGATGTCGAGGATGCGCCTGACCGCGCCCTCCTCGAGGGGGTCACAGCCCAGGCCATATACCGCTTCCGTGGGATAGGCGATGACTCCCGCGTCGCGGACAGTCTCGGCCGCGCGACGCAGGGGCCAGGAGGCGGGTCTCATCGCGGGATCAGGACGCGACCGCTTCTTCCGGCGGCGGCGCCAGCTCCGGCGCGGGCTCGGCGTAGCCGCATTCCTTACGCGGGCAGACGCGCTCGGTGCCCTTGCGCTTGGTGGTCTTGACGGTAAGGATCGGCCAGTTGCAGGACGGGCAGGGTTGCGCCAGCGGCAGGTTCCACACCGCGTACTTGCAGTCCGGGTAGCGCGAGCACGAGTAGAAGATCTTGCCGTAGCGCGATTTGCGCTTCAGGAACGTGCCCTGCTTGCACTCGGGACACTGCACGCCCGTATCCGCAGGCTTCTCCAAGGGCTCGATATGCTTGCAGTTTGGGTAGCTGGAGCAGCCGATGAACTTGCCGTAGCGCCCGCGGCGGATGATGAGGTCCGAACCGCATTTCGGGCACTGCCGACCCTCGATCTTCTGCGGCTGGGCCGCCTGTTCGGCGGTCTCGTCCAGGTTGCGTGTGTAGTCGCAGTCCGGGTAGCCGGTGCAGCCGATGAAGCGGCCGCGGCGGCCCAGGCGGATGGAGAGCGGTTTGCCGCACTTGGGGCAGGCCTCGTTCAGGGCCTCGGAGGTGACGTCCTTGCGGGAGACGTTCTCCTCCTTGTGGTCCACGAGCTTCTTGAACGGGTCCCAGAACTCGTGCATCACCGGGATCCATTCCTTTTCGCCGCGGGACACGGCGTCCAGTTCGTCTTCCATGAGGGCGGTGAAGCCGTAGTCCACGTACTGGGTGAAATGCTCGGTGAGGAACTTGGCCACCACGCGGCCCACATCCGTGGGCTTGAAGCGCTTGCGGTCCATTTCCACGTACTCACGCGCCTGCAGCGTCGAGATGATGGTGGCGTAGGTGGAAGGGCGGCCGATGCCGAACTCTTCCAGGGCTTTCACCAGGCTCGCTTCCGAGAAGCGGGGCGGCGGCTCGGTGAAATGCTGCTCGCATTTCACACCCTTCAAGGTCACGCTCTCGCCTTCCACGAGCGCCGGGAGCATACGCTCCTCGTCGTCCTCGGCCGCGGCGTCGGTCTTGGCCGGCGCGTCGTCCTTGCCTTCCTGGTACACGGCCATGAAACCCGGCACCACCAGCACCGAGCCGCTGGCCCGGAAGGTGGTCTTGTCGCCGGCATCCAGGTCTGCGCTCACGGTGTCGAACACCGCCTGCTCCATCTGGCAGGCAACGGTGCGCTTCCAGATGAGTTCGTAGAGCTTGCGCTGTTCGTCGGTGAGCTTGCCGTGGATATCCTCCGGCGCACGGGCCGCGGAGGTGGGACGGATGGCCTCGTGGGCTTCCTGGGCGTTCTTGGATTTGGTTTTGTAGACGCGCGGCTCGGTCGGCAAGTGGTCCTTGCCGAAGCGTTTCTCGATCACCTCGCGGATCTCGGCCACGGCCTCGGCGGCCAGGTTCACGGAGTCCGTGCGCATGTAGGAGATGAGGCCCACCGGGCCTTCGCCGGTGAGGTCGATGCCTTCATAGAGCTGCTGGGCGATGCGCATGGTGCGCTGGGCGCCGTAGCCGAGCTTGCGGGAGGCTTCCTGCTGCAGCGTGGAGGTGGTGAAGGGCGCGGCCGGGTTGCGGCGGCGCTGCTTCTTCTCGACCGAGGCGACCTTGAGCTTGCCGCCGGCGGATTTGATGATCGCCGCTTCGGCGCCGCGGGCCGAGGCCTCGTCCCGGAAGCTGAACTGCTCAACCTTGGTGCCCTGGAACTGCCACAGGCGCGGTTCGAAGGCCTGGCCCTTCTTGTCGGCCTTGCCGAGCAAGGTCCAGTACTCCTCGCTCTTGAACTTCTCGATTTCGTCCTCACGTTCGCAGATGAGTCGCAGCGCCGGCGACTGCACGCGGCCGGCGGACAGTCCGCGGCGGATCTTCTTCCACAACAGCGGCGAGAGGTTGAAGCCCACCAGGTAGTCCAGGGCACGGCGCGCCTGCTGCGCGGACACCAGGTCCTGGGACAGCGGCCGCGGGTTGGCCACGGCGTCGTTCACGGCGCGCTTGGTGATCTCGTGGAACACCACGCGGTGCACACCCTTGTCCTTCAGCAGGCCCT
>DASUBN010000014.1:0-3483 GCA_035763245.1 Gammaproteobacteria bacterium
AGCGCCAGGGGCTCGCGGTATTCAGGCGTGAGCTTCGCCATGGCGCGGCGCACGTCCTGCACATCCGTGTCCGCTCCGCCGACGCTGACGCGGGTATCCACAAGGGGCAGCTCGTCGATGGCGACGGTGTCGCGACGCTTCGACAGCTCGCGCATGAACTCGTTGCGCAGGATGGTGATGAGCCAGCGGCGGGCAGCCGCCTCCTCGCGCAGCGAATCCAGGGAGCGCCAGGCCCGCAGCAGGGTCTCCTGAACCAAGTCCTCGGCCAGGGCCCGGTCGCGGCACAGCCAATAGGCGTAGCGGTACAGGCTCGGCACCTGGGCCCGGGCGAGCATCTCGAAACGGTGCTGGTGTGCTCCCATGGGGGGAGAGACCTCCCCAGAAGCGGGTTTATTACGCGATTCAGCCATGTTCAGGTCAGGAGGATACCAGGGCCGCGGTCCAAAGCACCGGCCCCGTGGGCAGGCCTGTGGGGGAGCCGCCCTGAGGTTCCAGGGAGATGGCGATACCCTTGGCCGTGGCCAGCTTCTGCAAGAGCTCGGAACTCACGGTCTCGCTGGTCGAGCCAGTGGGGTTCATCAGGCCCATGGGTAGCGGGCTACCGGTCCCGGGCAGCATCCAGAGTTCATAGGACTTACCCACAGGCGGGCTGTGGTCGCCAATGGCCTTCATGTCGATGCGGTTGGCCTCCGGATGCACGCTGATCACCCACAACGGCTGGCCCTTGGCGTCGGACACCAGGGCAAACGCGGCCGGCTTCTGCTCAGCGGGTGGCGTGACGCGCTGCATGACCACGAGCAGGGCCAGCACCACGGTGGCGGCCACCGCCCAGGCGCGCCAGAAACTGTTCCGCCGCTCCGCGCCGCGGGGGCGGCTCTCAGCGCGCACCCGCCCGAGGAGGCGCCACCACAGGTTGGCGGGCGGCTCCACCGGCGCGAGCGCGAGGTTCCAGGCGGCGAAGCGCTCTTCCCAGAAGGTGAGCTCCGTACGCAGCTCCGTACTCTGCATGAGGAGGCGCTCGAAACGGCGCCGCGCCGCGCCGGTCATCAAGCCGAGCACGTATTCGCCGGCCAAGAGTACGTGGAGTCGCTTGCCTTCATACTTCATGCGGCTTCCAGGCAACGCTTCAGGCTCTCAAGCCCGCGTCGCACCCAGCTCTTAACAGTGCCGATGGGCGACCTGAGCTTGGCGGCGATCTCCTCATGGGTGCAGCCATCCACGTAGGCGAGCCGGATGCTCGTCTGCTGGCGGCCGTCCAAGCGCTGCATGCATTCCTCCAGGGCCCGCGCCTCCGCCTTGCTGATCAGCTCCGGATCCGCGGTTTCGTCCGCGAGCCCGGCGACCCCGGCCGACTCGTCCTCCGCTTGCTCCAGCGACACCTCGTGCCGCTCCCGGCGCAGCATGTCCAAGGCCCGGTAGCGGCAGATGGAGACGAGCCACGTCATGGGAGCACCCTTCTCGGCGGAATAGCTGCCGGCGTTGCGCCACACGGAGAGCAAGGCATCCTGCAGGGCCTCTTCCGCCAGGTCCTTACGTTTCAGGATACGCAGCAGGATGGAAAAAAGTTGCGGCGAGACCTGGCCGTAGAGCTCATGAAAGGCCGCCTGTCGCCCCTGGGAGCAGGCATGGAGCAGGTCCGCGAGCCGCCGATTACGGGGTTCGAGCCGTTCCAGGGTGGCGGACATAGGCGGTTCTCTTTTATTTTCAGTGTATTACTGGCCCATCCGAGCGCTTTGTTTTACCCTATTCGGACTCATTTTGCAGCTTCCTAAGACCCGCCAGGAGCTTTCTTTGACCCGCGCCCCGAGCCCCAAGGGCGGCTACCCCGCCATCCGTCCGCGTCGCATGCGTCGCGACGCCTTCTCGCGCCGCTTGATGCGCGAGACGCGGCTCTCCACCGACGACCTCATCTACCCTGTCTTCGTGGTGGAGGGCAAGGGCAGGCACGAACCGGTCGAATCCATGCCGGGTATCGAGCGTCATTCAGTCGATGGGTTGCTCAAGGAAGCGGAAAGCCTGGTCAAGCTCGGCATCCCCGCCCTCGCCCTCTTCCCCAACCTGCCCGACGAACGCAAGTCCCTGGATGCGGCTGAAGCCCATAACCCCAAGGGCCTGGTCCAGCAGGCGGTGCGCGCCCTAAAGCGGGAGTTCCCGGGCTTAGGTGTCATCACCGACGTGGCTCTGGATCCCTATACCACCCACGGACAGGACGGCATCATCGACGACACAGGCTACGTGCTGAACGACGAGAGCGTGGCGGTGCTGGTGCGCCAAGCCCTCTCCCACGCCGAGGCTGGCGCCGACATGGTGGCGCCCTCGGACATGATGGACGGTCGCGTGGGCGCGATCCGCGTCGCGCTCGAGGAACGCGGCCACATCCATACGCGCATCCTTGCCTACTCCGCCAAGTATGCTTCCAGCTTCTACAGTCCGTTCCGCGATGCAGTGGGTTCGGCCAAGAACCTCGGCAAGGCTGACAAGCGTACCTACCAGATGGATGTGGGCAACGGCGACGAGGCTCTGCGCGAGGTGGCGCTGGACCTGGAGGAAGGAGCCGACATGGTGATGGTGAAGCCCGCCATGACCAACCTCGACATCATCCGGCGGGTGAAGGACGCATTCGGCGCTCCCACCGCCGCTTATCAGGTGAGCGGTGAGTACTCCATGCTCATGGCAGCGGCCAAGAACGGCTGGCTCGACGAGCGCGCCGGCGCCATGGAGTCGCTGCTGTCCATCAAGCGCGCCGGCGCCGATGCCATCCTCACCTACTTCGCCAAGCGCGCCGCTGTCTGGATCAAGGAAGGCGCTTGAAACGGTCCCCGGACCTCTACGCCGTCATCGGCCACCCGGTGGACCACAGCCTGTCGCCCGCGATCCATACCGCCTTCGCACGCCAGACCGGGGAGCCCATCCACTACACCCGCATCGACGCCGCGCCTGGCGGGTTCGCGGCCGCACTGCGGGAGTTCCTCGCTTCCGGCGGCAAGGGGCTCAACGTCACCCTGCCCTTCAAGGAGGAGGCAGCGGGCCTGTGCCACGTGCTCGCCAGCCGCGCCAAACAGGCGCGCGCGGTGAACACCCTGTTCGTGCACGCGGACGGTACGCTGGCCGGCGAGAACACCGACGGCATCGGCCTGGTGCGAGACCTGAAGCAGAACCGGCACGTGACCCTCAAGAACAAACGCGTGCTGCTGCTCGGCGCAGGCGGTGCCGCGCGCGGCGTGCTCCCTGCGCTGCTCGACGAGAAGCCCGGCCGGGTGCAGATCGCCAACCGCACCCCGGAGCGGGCCCGCAAGTTAACCGAGCGCCTCAGTGGCTACGTGCAGTGCGGCGGTTACGAGGACATCGCCGGCAGCAGCTTCGACCTTGTGATCAACGCCACCTCTGCGAGCTTAACGGGGGCCTTGCCGCCGCTGCCTCGCGACTGCCTCGAACCCCATGCGGTCTGTTACGACCTCTTCTACAGCGACCGGCCCACGGTGT
>DASUBN010000015.1:0-4136 GCA_035763245.1 Gammaproteobacteria bacterium
GCACGGCGGCGCTGACTCTCTCCACGTGGGTGTCGAAGAAGCCGCGGCCCACGTTGGCGGCGGCGGCCGCGCGCACGGCGCCGGGATCCACGTGCTGCAATCGGCCGCTCACCGTGAGCCGTGTCAGCGCGGGTCCGGCGAAGAGCGGCGCCGCGAGCCAGAGCACGAGGCCCAAGGCACCCGCGAGGACCAGGCCGGCGGCCGTCCCCAGCACCACGATGCGCCGGCGCCAGAACTTCACGCGTGCCTCGGTCTTGCGCTCGCTCATGCTTTCGCTCCTCTCGAGAGGGTCTTGGGCAGCTCCGCGGCCACGGCGCCGATGTCGCCGGCGCCCAGGGTGAGGAGGAGGTCACCGTCCCTGAGCACGCCGCCCAGGGCCTCCGGCAGGTCCTGGGCTTTCTGCACGAACACCGGCTCGACCCGCCCGCGGTTGCGGATGGCGCGGGCCAGCGCCCGGCCATCGGCGCCGGCGATGGGCTCCTCGCCCGCGGCATAGACCTCGGTGAGCAAGAGCGCGTCCGCCTGGGATAGCACCTCGGCGAAATCGTCGAACAGGTCCCGGGTGCGGGTATAGCGGTGCGGCTGGAAGGCCACCACCAGGCGCCGCTCCGGCCAGCCCTCGCGCGCCGCCTGCAGGGTGGCAGCGAGTTCCCGCGGATGGTGGCCGTAGTCGTCCACCAGCATCACCCGGCCTGCCTCCGTCACCACCTCGCCGTGCATCTGGAAGCGGCGGCCCACGCCCTCAAAACCGGCGAGCGCCTTCAGCACCGACGCATCGGAGACGCCGAGGTCATGGGCGATGGCGATGGCCGCCAGGGCGTTCAGCACGTTGTGGCGTCCCGCCAGGTTCAGGGTCACGTCCAGGGGCTTGCCGCGCTTGGGGATCCAGGCCGTGAAATGGGTCAGGCGGCCTTCGCGCCGGATGTCGCCGGCGTGGAAGTCCGCGTCCTCGGCGGTGCCGTAGGTGACCACCGGCCGACCCACCTCCGGCAGGATGCGGCGCACCTCCGGGTCGTCCACGCACAGCACCGCCAGGCCGTAGAACGGCAGGTGCTGCAGGAACTCAAGGAAGGTGCCGCGTAGCTTCGCGAAGTCACCGCCGTAGGTGCCGAGGTGGTCGGCGTCGATGTTGGTGACCACGGCGATGAGCGGCTGCAGATGCAGGAAGGAGGCGTCGCTCTCGTCCGCCTCGGCGACGAGGTATTCGCCCTGCCCCAGGCGCGCGTTGCTGCCGATGCTGGTGAGCTTGCCGCCGATGACGAAGGTAGGGTCGAGCCCGCCCTCCGAGAGCACGCTCGCCACCAGGCTGGTGGTGGTGGTCTTGCCGTGGGTGCCGGCCACGGCGATGCCGAAGCGGAAGCGCATCAGCTCCGCCAGCATCTCGGCGCGCCGCACCACCGGGATACGCCGCGCCCGGGCCTCGAGGATCTCCGGGTTGTCCACCGCCACCGCGGTGGAGGTCACCACCACGTCCGCATCCGCCACATTGCCGGCGCTGTGGCCGATGGCGATGCGCGCACCGAGCCCCTTCAGGCGCTCGGTCACGGCGTTGGCCTTGAGGTCCGAGCCGCGCACCTGGTAACCCAGGTTGATGAGCACTTCCGCGATGCCGCCCATGCCGGCGCCGCCGATGCCCACGAAGTGGATGTTGCGGATGCGGCGCATGAGGTTGCTCACGACAAGCCTCCCGCCGCGAGGCAGGCGTCCGCCACCGCGTCGGCTGCATCCACCCGCGCCAGCGCGCGTGCGGCCTTCGCCATGGTGAGCGGCTGTCTCCGGTCCTGGAGCAGCGCCTGCAGCGCTCCCGCCAGCGCCTCGGTGGTGGCGGCTGACTGGGACAGGAGCAGCGCCGCTCCCTGCTCCACCAGGAAGCGGGCGTTCCGGGTCTGGTGGTCGTCCACCGCCGCAGCAAAGGGCACGAGCAGGGCGCCCAGGCCCGCCGCCGAAAGTTCCGCGATGGTCAGCGCGCCGGAGCGGCAGACCGCGAGGTCGGCCCAGGCATAGGCCGCCGCCATGTCGTCGATGAAGGGCGTGACCCGGGCCTCGATGCCCTGGTCCCGGTAGAGGGTGGTCACCGCCTCCGCGTCCTTCACGCCGGTCTGGTGCAGCACTTCCACGCTGCCGCGCTTCATCAGCCCCACGGCGGCGGGGACATTCTGGTTCAACACCCGCGCCCCCTGGCTGCCGCCGAGCACGAGCAGCCGCAAAGGGCCCTCGCGGCCCGCGAAGCGCTGCTCCGGCGGCGGCAGCGCGGCGATGACCCGGCGCACCGGGTTGCCCACGTAGCGGGCGCGGCGCGGCGCCGGGAAGCTCCCGGGGAACCCCTCCAGCAGCTCGCTGGAGATCCGGCTCAGGATGCGGTTGGTGACGCCGGGCACGGCGTTCTGCTCGTGCACCACCAGCGGACAGCCGGCGAGGCGCGCGGCGATGCCGCCGGGGCCGCTGGCGAACCCGCCCATGCCGAGGGCGGCGGCGGGCTTGAGCCGCCGGAAGATGCTCATGGACTGCAGAAGGGCGCGGCTCAGCATGAAAGGGGCCCTGAGCAGCGCGCTCGCGCCCTTGCCGCGCACGCCGCCCACGTCTACCCATTCCACCGGGATGCCGGCGGCGGGCACGATGCGCGCTTCGAGCCCCTGGCGGGTGCCGATCCAGGTGACCTGATGGCCACGCTGACGCAGCACGTCGGCCACGGCCAATGCCGGAAAGACATGTCCGCCTGTACCGCCGGCCATGATCACGATGCCGGGAGAGCGAGTCATGACTCGACCTCCTCTGCGGAAGACCATTTGCCGCTCTCGCGGGCTTCCCGGTCCACCCGCAGCAAGAGACCGATGGCGGCGCAGCTCACGATCAGGCTGCTGCCGCCGTAGCTCATGAGCGGCAGGGTCAGGCCCTTGGTGGGCAGCACGCCCATGTTCACGCCCATGTTGATGAAGGCCTGCATCCCGATCCAGATGCCGATGCCGTAGGCCAGGTAGCCGCCGAAGAGCTGGTCGCGCTTCACTGCGCGCCGCCCCACCAGCACCGCGCGCCAGGTGAGCAAGAGGTACAGCGCGATCAGCGTCAGGGAGCCGATGAGGCCGAACTCCTCCGCGGTCACCGCGAACAGGAAGTCGGTATGGGCTTCCGGCAGGTAGAAGAGTTTCTGCACGCTCTCCCCGAGCCCCACGCCGAACACCTGCCCCTGGCCGATGGCGATGAGGGATTGGGTGAGCTGGAAACCGCTGTCGAAGGGGTCCTGCCAGGGATTGAGGAAGCCCGTGAGCCGCGCCAGGCGGTAAGGCGAGGAGAACACCAGCGCCAGGGCGGCGAGGCCGCCCACGGCGGCGCAAAGCGCGAAGTCCTTCAGACGCGCGCCACCCAGGAACAGCATGGCCATGGCGGTGGTGGTGAGGACCAGGGTGGCGCCGAAATCCGGCTCCGCCAGCAGCAGGATGCCCGCGGCGGCCACGAGCAGCATGGGCTTGAGGAAGCCCTTGAAGCCCGAGGCGAGCTCCTCGCCACGGCGCACGATGTAGCCCGCGAGGTAGATGAAGATCAGGAGCCGGGCCGGCTCCGACACCTGCAGGCGGAACGGACCCAGCACCACCCAGCGGATGCTGCCGTTGATGTGACGACCGATGCCCGGCACCAGCACCACCGCGAGCAACGCGAAGGCCAGCAGCAGTAGCAGATAGCTGGAACGCTGCCACCAGGCGAGCGGCAGGCTGTACATGGCGATGCCCGCGAAACTGCCGGCGCCGGCGAACAGCAGCTGGCGGATCAGGTAGTAGAACGGGCTGCCGCTGGTCTTGTCGGCCAGCGAGATGGAGGCCGAGGCCACCATCACGAGGCCGAGCACCAGGATGAGGCCGGCCAGGGCGAGCAGCATCCCGTCCATGCCGCGCGCCTCCACGTCGCCTGCGATGACCCTGGCGTCACTCACCGGCGAGCCTCCGCACCGCGGCCGCGAACACGCGTCCCCGGTGCTCGAAGTTCTCGAACATGTCCAGGCTCGAGCAGGCCGGCGAGAGGAGCACCATATCCCCCGGCCGTGCCAGCTCCGCGGCGGCCCGCACCGCGGCGTCCATGTCCTTGACGCGGCGCGCCACGAGCGCGCCTGCGAGGGCCCGCTCCAGGAGCGGCGCATCCTTGCC
>DASUBN010000016.1:0-5160 GCA_035763245.1 Gammaproteobacteria bacterium
GGAGCAGGGCATCGATGTGCGCAGCGATCCCTTGGCCATGCAGCGCCTCAAGGAGGCCGCGGAGAAGGCCAAGATCGAGCTCTCCTCGAGCCAGCATGCCGAGGTGAACCTGCCGTACATCACGGCTGACGCCTCGGGCCCGAAGCACCTGAACGTGAAGCTCACCCGCGCCAAACTCGAGGCGCTGGTCGGCGACCTGATCCAGAAGACCGTCGAGCCCTGCCGCATCGCGCTGAAGGACGCGGGCCTCCAAGCCTCGGACCTGCACGACGTGATCCTGGTGGGCGGACAGACCCGCATGCCCAAGGTGCAGGACACGGTGAAGGAGTTCTTCGGCAAAGAGCCGCGCAAAGACGTGAACCCGGACGAGGCAGTCGCCGTGGGCGCCGCCATCCAGGCCGGCGTGCTCAAGGGTGACGTGAAGGACGTGCTGCTGCTTGACGTGACCCCGCTCTCGCTCGGCATCGAGACCCTGGGCGGCGTCATGACCAAGCTCATCGAGAAGAACACCACCATCCCCACCAAGGCGGCGCAGACCTTCTCGACAGCCGAGGACAACCAGACCGCGGTCACGGTGCACGTGCTGCAGGGCGAGCGTGAGATGGCGCGGGACAACAAGTCCCTGGGCCGTTTCGACCTCTCGGATATCCCGCCGGCCCCGCGCGGCACGCCACAGGTGGAAGTGAGCTTCGACATCGATGCCAATGGCATCCTCAACGTGTCCGCCAAGGACAAGGCCACGGGCAAGGCGCAGTCCATCGTCATCAAGGCCTCCTCGGGCCTGACCGACGAAGAGATCAAGCGCATGGTGAAGGACGCCGAGGCCCACGCCGAGGAGGATCGCAAGCTGCGCGAGCTCGTGGACGCCCGCAACCAGGCGGACAGCCTGGTGCACGCGGCCGAGAAGAGTCTCTCCGAGCTCGGCGACAAGGTCTCGGGCGAGGAGCGTGCGGCGGTGGAGGCCGCGGTGCGCGACTTGAAGGACGTGATCAAGAAGGACGACAAGGCCGCCATCGAGGCCAAGACCCAGGCCCTGGCCCAGGTTTCCGGCAAGCTGGCGGAGCGGCTCTATGCCGCCAAGGCGGAGAACGCCTCGGCCGGCGGTGGCGAGCAGCCCCAGTCCAAGGGTAACGGCAAGGACGACGTGGTGGACGCGGAGTTCGAAGAGGTCAAGGGCGACAAGAAGTAAGACTCCGCCGCCCCGGTGAGTGTCTGAAAGCGCCGGAGTCTCGTCTTGCACGGGCTCCGGCGCGGTACTGTATAGGTTCCTTAAGAGGTGGGCCAATGGGCAAAGGCCGGTTGGAAGCGTTCAGTGACGGCGTGTTTGCCGTCATCATCACCATCATGGTGCTGGAGATGAAGGTGCCCCAGGGCGCCTCGCTGGATGCGCTCGTCCCCGTACTGCCCGTGTTCCTGGTCTACGTGCTGAGCTTCGTGAACGTGGGTATCTACTGGAGCAACCACCACCACATGCTGCACGCCGTGGAGC
This sequence comes from Gammaproteobacteria bacterium, assembly GCA_035763245.1. Lineage (GTDB taxonomy): Bacteria > Pseudomonadota > Gammaproteobacteria > Natronospirales > REEB76 > DASUBN01. The sequence continues at coordinate 1,490 of DASUBN010000016.1, forward strand.
GGGTGGACGGCCGCGCGCTGTGGGCCAATCTGCATCTCCTATTCTGGCTCTCCCTCATGCCGTTCACCACGGGCTGGATGGGAGAGAACCATTTCGCGGCGCTGCCCACCGCCGTCTACGGCATTGTGTTGCTGATGGCGGGCTGCGCCTACACCCTGCTGCAGATGGCGCTGGTGGCGGCGGATGCCGGCCGCAAGACCCTGTCGCTGGCTGTGGGCCGGGACCTGAAGGGCAAACTCTCGGTGGCGGCGTATTTCTGCGCCGTGCCCCTCGCGTTCCTGAGCCAGTGGATAGCAGACGCCTTGTACGTGGCCGTTGCCCTCATGTGGATCGTGCCTGACCGGCGCATTGAGAAGGTACTGGCGGCATGAGCAAGCGTGACTACTACGAAGTCCTGGGCGTGAAGCGGGACGTGACGGAAGCCGACCTCAAGAAGGCTTACCGCCGGCTCGCCATGAAGCATCACCCGGACCGCAACCCCGGCGACAAGAAAGCCGAGGAGCATTTCAAGGAAGCCAAGGAAGCCTACGAGGTCCTGAGCGACGAGAAGAAGCGGGCGGCCTACGACCAGTTCGGCCACGCGGGCGTGGACGCCCACGCCGCCGGCGCGCGCGGTCCTGGCGGGGCGGGCTTCGACCCAAACGACGTGTTCGGCGACATCTTCGGCGATGTGTTCGGGGATATCTTCTCCGGCGGCCGGCGCAGCCAAGGTCCGCGCGTCTATCGCGGTGCGGACCTGCGGTATGGTCTGAACCTAACGCTGGAGCAGGCGGTATTCGGCGATAACATCACCCTTAGGGTACCCACGCTCGCGAGCTGCGACCTCTGCCACGGCAGCGGCGCCAAGAAAGGCACCGAGGCCCAGACCTGCACTACCTGCGGCGGGCGCGGCCAGGTGCGCATGCAGCAGGGCTTCTTCACAGTGCAGCAACCCTGCCCGCGCTGTCACGGCCGCGGCAAGATCATCACCGACCCCTGCAGCAAGTGCCACGGTCAAGGCCGGGTGGAGGAGGAGAAGACCCTCTCCGTGAAGGTGCCGGCGGGCGTGGACAATGGCGACCGCATAAGGCTCTCGGGCGAGGGCGAGGCGGGCCCCAACGGCGGCCCGGCGGGCGACCTCTACGTGGAGATCAGCGTCAAACCCCACGACATCTTCGAGCGCGACGGCGCGGACTTGGCCTGCGAGGTACCGGTGTCCTACGCCACCGTGACGCTCGGCGGCGAGATCGAGGTGCCGACTCTGGACGGGCGTGTGACCCTCAAGATCCCCGCCGAGACCCAGACTGGCAAGGTGTTCCGGCTGCGCGGCAAGGGTGTGAAGCCCGTGCGAGGTGGTACCCAGGGCGACCTGCTCTGCCGCGTGGAAGTGGAGACGCCGGCGCACCTGAGCAAGGAGCAGAAGGAGCTGCTCAAGAAGCTGGACGCATCCATGGCGGCGGACGGCGGCAGACATTCGCCAAGGCAGCATTCCTGGCTTGAGGGCGTCAAGAAATTCTTCGAGAAAGTCCATTGACCGCGAACCCGGTGCGCATCGCTTTGCTCGGCGCCGGCGGGCGCATGGGTGCGGCAGTGCTGGAGGCGGCCGCCGCCCGAACGGATGTGAAAGTGGTCTCGGCCCTGGTGCGCTCCGGCAGCGAGATGCGGGGCTACGAGTACCGGGGTCTCAAGTATTCGAGCGATCTCGAAGGCGCGCTGGCGCACAGCGACGTGTTGCTAGATTTCTCCATGCCCGAATCCACGGCCTTGGCCCTCAAAGCATGTATCGCGGCGAAGAAGCCCATGGTGACGGGGGTGACGGGCACGAGCGCAGCCCTCAAGGCCGAGCTCTCGGCCGCCGGGAAGATCATCCCGGTGCTAGCGGCCCCCAACATGAGCCTGGGGGTGGCGCTGCTCACACGCATGGCGGAGCAGGCGGCCAAGGTCCTGGGCGCTGACTTCGACGTGGAGATCCACGAAGCCCATCACAAGCACAAGAAGGATGCCCCCTCGGGCACGGCGCTAGCCCTAGGGGAGACCATCGCCCGGGCCCGAGGTGTCGTCACCCCGGGTAAGGATCACGACCGCAGCGGCGCCCGCGCCCCCGGCAGTATCGGGTTCTCGGTGGTGCGGGCAGGCGACATAGTGGGGGAGCACACGGTACTCTTCGCCGGTGCCGGGGAGCGGCTCGAGCTTAGCCACCGCGCCCAGAGCCGCCTCGGCTTCGCCCAAGGAGCGCTCGGCGCGGCCCACTGGATCGCCGGCAAACCCGCCGGGGTCTATCAGCTGGCCGACACCCTCACGACTTGATTCCCGGCCCCGGGAGTGGACGCTGCCGCCGCACATCCGTTAAAATTCCGCGAATCAGAAAGCACGAGGGTATCTTGGAACATCCAGCCATCCTGGCACTTGAGGACGGTACGGTTTTCCGGGGTATTTCCATTGGTGCGGCGGGGAAGACGGTGGGGGAGGTGGTGTTCAACACCGCCATGACTGGCTACCAGGAGATTCTCACCGATCCGTCCTACGCCCGGCAGCTCGTCACCCTCACCTATCCCCACATCGGCAATACCGGCGTAAACGCCGCGGACCGCGAGTCCGCCAAGGTTATGGCTGCGGGCCTCATCATCCGCGATCTGCCGCTCGCTATGAGCAACTGGCGCGCCGAAGAGACGCTCTCCGATTACCTGAAGCACGAGGGCCTCACGGCCATCGCCGGCATCGACACCCGCAAGCTCACCCGCCTGCTGCGTACCCAGGGCGCCCAGAATGGCTGCATCATGGCGGGCGGATCCGTGGACGAGGCCGTGGCACTGAAAGAAGCGCGCGCTTTCCCGGGCCTGAAGGGCATGGACCTCGCCAAGGTGGTGAGCTGCGTCAAGCCCTATGACTGGCACGAGGGCGGTTGGCGGCTAGAGACCAACAGGAACACCGCCGTGCAGGACGGGCGCTTCCACGTGGTGGCCTACGACTATGGCATCAAGCACAATATCCTGCGCATCCTCACGGACATGAGCTGCCGCGTGACCGTGATGCCGGCCATGACATCCCCCAAGGAAGCTCTAGCCCTGAAGCCCGACGGCCTGTTCCTCTCCAATGGCCCCGGCGATCCGGAGCCCTGCGACTACGCCATCGCCGCCATCCGCGAGTTCCTCACCACCGGCATCCCGGTGTTCGGCATCTGCTTGGGGCACCAGCTCCTGGGCCTCGCCAGCGGCGCCAAGACCATGAAGATGAAGTTCGGCCACCACGGCGCGAACCACCCCGTGATCGACCTCGACACCGGGCGGGTGATGATCTCCAGCCAGAACCACGGTTTCGCGGTGGACGAGGCGGGCCTGCCCAAAGTGCTGCGCCCCACCCACCGCTCGCTATTCGACGGCACGCTGCAGGGCATGGAGCGCACGGATTGCGAGGCCTTCAGTTTCCAGGGGCACCCTGAGGCCAGCCCCGGACCGCACGACGTGAAGCCCTTGTTCGAACGCTTCGTGCGCGCCATGGCGGAACGACACGGCAAGACCAAGATCGCCGCGGTAAGCTGATACCCCGGACCCAGGGTGAGCGTACAGGCGGCGCGAAAGCGGACCGCCCCGGTTTTCACGCGCCGGGAGCGGGATGAAACGAGGCTAAGGGTGACGACATGCCGAAGCGCACAGACATAAAGACCATCATGATCATCGGCGCGGGGCCCATCG
>DASUBN010000017.1:0-6046 GCA_035763245.1 Gammaproteobacteria bacterium
CCCGGCCCTCTCGGTGGTACTGCGTGATTACGAGCCGCGTCAAGATCGCATGCGTCTGGACGTCCTCGCAGGCTTGAGTGAGGAACAGAAGACCTTGCCCTGCAAGTATTTCTACGACGAGCGCGGTTCGCAGCTTTTCGACTCCATCTGCGAGCTGCCGGAGTATTACCTCACCCGCACTGAGCTCGGCATCATGGAGACCCACGTGGCGGAGATGGCCGCGGCCCTGGGCACCCAGCTCCTGCTGGTGGAGCCGGGCAGCGGCAGCAGCCTGAAGACGCACCTGCTTCTCCAACATCTGGACAGGCCCGTGGCCTACGTGCCCGTGGACATCTCCCGCGGCCATCTCCTGGCCGCAGCGGAGCGTTTGAGCCGGACCTATCCGGACCTCGAGGTGCTACCGGTCTGCGCCGATTTCAACCAGGCTTTCGAGGTCCCGATCCCGCGCCAAAAGGCAAAGCGCAATGCCGTGTATTTCCCCGGCTCGACCCTGGGCAACTTCGGTCCGGCGGAGGCGGTACGGCTCCTGGACCATATGCGCCACCTGGCCGGCCCCGGCGGCGCGCTGCTCATCGGTGTGGACCTGCAGAAAGACCGGGCTGTGTTGCACCGCGCCTACGACGATGCCGCGGGGGTGACCGCTGCTTTCAATCTGAACCTGCTGGAGCGCATCAACTGCGAACTCGGCGGCAACTTCGATGTGAGCCGGTTCCGGCACCGGACGAGCTACAACGAGACGGAGCAGTGCATCGAGATGCATCTAGTCAGCCTCGAGCGGCAGGTGGTGACAGTGGCCGGAGAGCGCTTCGGCTTCCACGCCGGCGAGCACATCCTGAGCGAGCGGTCCTATAAATACACGGTGGAAGGATTGAGGGCACTCGCCTGCAGGGCGGGGCTCGCCATGGACAAACACTGGCTGGATGATCGCGGCTATTTCTGCGTGGCCTGCCTGCGGCCTAAGTCTCAAGCCTGAGGCGTGTAGCCCTCAGGTGTGTCGGCGCCGCCTCCGAAAAAGAACTTCTCCATCTCCCCTTCCAGAAACTTCCGTGCCTTGGGCTCGATCACCGAGAGGCGATACTCGTTGATGAGCATGGTCTGGTGGCGTAGCCACTGCTGCCAGGCCTGCTGGGAGACGTGTTCGTAGATGCGCTGACCCAAAACCCCGGGATAGGGGGGGCGCTCCAGGCCCGGCAGTTCCTCACCCAACAAGGCGCATTTGACCGTGCGTGCCATCTTCATCCTCTCCTGATCCTTCCGCCAAGACCTGTAACAAGCTCTTCACCGGCGCCGCGAGCCCGAGGCGCGCCGGCCTGTCCAGGTGGTACCAGCGCTCCTCCCCTTCCGCCGCCCGGGTCGCCGTCTTCGGCAAGCTGAGTTCCACGGGCTCGATATCCAAGTGGAAATGGCTGAATGTATGCCGCCGCACGGGGCGCACTATACAGGCGGCGGGCGCCGCGCCGAAGCGCTCCCGGCACCAATCGCGCGGATCAGCCTCCACAGCGATCTCGGGGAAGCTCCAGAGTCCGCCCCAAAGCCCCGCGGGCGGACGCTGCTGCAACAGCACCGCCTGCCCATCCCGTACCAGGAGCATGCGGGTACGCTTCACCGGCAAGGTCTTCCTTGGCCGCGCCTCCGGGTAACGGGTCTCCCGGCCCGCGGCATGGGCGCGGCAATCCCCCGCCACCGGGCACTCGTCACAGCGAGGCTTGCTGCGGGTGCAGAGCGTGGCACCGAGATCCATGATCGCCTGGGTGTATTCCGCGGTGCGGCGCCCTGGCGTGTGGGCATCCGCCAGGGCCCAGAGCTTCGCCTCCACCTTCTTGTCCCCGGGCCAACCGGCGATGGCGCCGTGACGCGTGAGCACGCGTTTCACGTTGCCGTCCAGGATCGGATGCCGCTGGTCGCGCGAGAGCGCCAGGATGGCGCCGGCCGTGGAACGGCCGATGCCGGGCAGTTCCGCCACGGCCTCGAAGTCCTCGGGGAAGCGGCCGCCGTGTTCGGCGCAGACGAGCTTCGCGGCCTTGTGCAGGTTGCGGGCCCGGGCGTAGTAACCCAGTCCCGTCCAGAGATGCAGCACTTCGTCCAAGGGCGCGGCCGCGAGGCGTTTAACATGCGGGAAGCGCCGCATGAACCTCTCGTAGTAAGGGATAACCGTGGCCACCTGGGTCTGCTGCAGCATGATCTCCGAGACCCACACCCGGTAAGGGGTGGTTCGCTTCTGCCAAGGCAGGTCGTGGCGTCCGTGGCGGGCGAACCAGGCGAGCAGGCGGCGCCCAAAATCCGGATCAGCCGCCGGTTTTCTTCTCTTTGGCATCCTTAAGCTCGCTGCCCAGGGGCGGCAAGTGTGCGCGTTCGCGCGCCAGTTTCTCCACTCCATCCACGCTGCGCCGCCCCTCGACGCGCAGGCCGCGCTCCACGAGGGCGGGGCCGATGAACCAGGGTACCCAGAAATCCGGCACCGCGCTCATCTCCCAGTGTAGACGGGTGCCGTCCGCCTCGGGTTCCAGGTGCCAGCGTGCCTTGCCCATCTTGAGGTTACTCTGCTCGGGCACCACATCGGCGGATATGTCTTCGGCGTCGGGTTTGCTGTAGCGCTGCAGTTCGATCACGTGCCGGCAGAAGAACAGGGCGCAGAACCGGCTATCGGTGTACACCAGGGTATCGCCTCCGTCGAGCCGTTGCACCACTTGGCTCTTCTGCACCGCACTCGAGATGCGCGTCAAGTGATTGTAATCGGTCAGCACCGCATACACCGCAGCCGGGGGCGCGGCGAGGAACGCATCCGCGCTCACGCTATAGGTATCCCCGTCGCGGGTCACCACGAAGGAATGGATGTCGGCGGCGCTGACGGAGGCGGCGACACTGCAACATAATGCCGTTACCAAGCTGCGCATGGCGCTCCCGGCAGGCGGGTACAGGGCGGACCCTATCCGTTAACGGACCCGATCGCGACGAAGCTTATTCCCGCCGCCCGCGCCGGTCACCTCCGGACGAGCTCCGGCTTCACGTCGAGATCGAAGAGCGTGCCGGTAACCTTCAGGGGTACGCTCGCACCCTTCAGGCCATCGAGATCGATGCCCGGGGCGGAGCGCGGCGTGCCGAGGACCTTGCCGGCGAGATTGTAATCCAGGGCGAGACCCACGAGATCCAGGCGACCCGCCCCCTTCAGGGCCAGATTCGGCAGATAGGCGGTGAAGTTGCGGTTGGTGAGCACACCCCGGCTCATGGTGGCACTGCCGCGCAGCTCGCGGAAAGCGGTTCGCGGGATGGCCGGCGGCGGAGCCGGTTGGTGATGCGCGTCCGCGTAAGCGCGCACCACCGCATCCCACACGTTCACGCCACCGAGGCTGCCGTTCTTGATGGTGAAGTTCAGGCGGCCGGTGACGGTGTGGCGCAGCTCACCCACCGTGCGGCCGAGGGCATGGGTGGAGCTGTCCATATCCAAGGTACCGGCGATGCGGTCGGAGCCGGCCAGATCCTGGGAGAGCCCGGCGAGCTGCACGCCGTTGAGCTTCAGGTTCTCGGACACTTCCGGGGAATCCGTGGCGGCATCGATCTGGATGTCGCCGCTCAGGGTCCCGCTGTAGACCGACGCGCTCAAGGGACTCAGATGCACCTGGCCGCCCTGGGCGCTGATGCCCATGTCGAGATCAGCGGCCTTGGCGTTCAGCAGCGTGAACTGACCCACATGCAGGTGGCCGTCCAGGTTCAGACTGCGCAAGGTGCGCAGCGGGATGCCGATCTTGTCCACGTCGACCGCCTCACGCGGCCGCTCCGGAGTCCCCGCCTGCTGGGGCGGGAGATAGCGGTCCGCGTCGAGCTTGTCGGCGGTGAGGTCGAACCCCAAGGCATCGGTCTTGAAGTCCTTGATCTCGGCGGTGCCCGTGAGACGGGTGTCATCGAGCACGATGTCCACGCCGTTGAGGGCGGCAGAATCGGGGTTGGTGACGAAGGTGAACGCCACCGTGGCGCTGCCCAGCGCCGCCGGATCGCGGGTGTTGGTGAACACGGTGCGACCGAGCGCCTTCAGCACGTCGCGCGGCGTGAAGCGGTCGATCCTGAGCGTGCCGGTGAAGCTCGGCGCCTTGGAGATATCCTTGCCTTGGACGTCCATCTTGAGCTGCACGCCGTAGAGCGTCGCCGCCAGGCCGTTGACGGCCATGGTGCTGCTGTCCAAGTTCACCGCTTCATGCTGCCATTGGAAGACGGCATCCAGCGCCCCGCCCGGCACCGCGTCGCCTTTCGCCTGCAGCTCCAGCTTCGCGCCGTCGGTGCTGTAAATCTTGTGAGCGAAATCCGCCACGCCCGTGCCGTGGAAGTCCGCGTGACCCTGCACCGCGGGGTTGGTGCCGGTGAAATCGAAGGAGGATTCCATGGTCACAGGCTGAGCGGGGACGAAGGCGCCGAGCGTCAGCGCGAAGTCGGTGATGTTGTACTGCTGGTGCTTCTCGGCATTGGTCCAGCGCACCTGGCTGTCGGCGACGCTCAGGCCCTCCATGCTAAGCCCGGTACTGGCGGAACCTTCCTCGCCGTTGACTTTCGCGGTGCTGCGCGCCAGCCGCTCGCTGATGTCGTGCCAGTTGCTGTGACCCACCGCATCAAGCTCGAGGTCGAGGCTGAGGCCATCGAGCTTCACCTCGCCCACCTCGATCCGGCGATGCAGCAGCGGCCAGAAATGCACGTGCACGTCCGTCTCATTGATGGCCGCGAAGGGCGCGCCGCCGAAACCAGGTGCGTTGGACAACTCCATCGGCCCGATCTGCAGGCCGAGCCAGGGGAAGATCGAGAGCTTGATGTCCCCCTGGATGACGAGTTCGCGGCCGGTCTTCTCCTTCACCGCGGCGGTGATGTCGTCCTTGAAGCGATTGGGGTTGATGAGAAAAGGCAGGGTGACTGCCAGCACGATGATGAGGAGCACGAATATCCCAACGACGATGCCGGTGATTTTCAGTGCTTTTTTCATGCCCGGGGTGCCCATGGGTTCGCCGCGCGAGGCCGCGCGTACACAGGCGCGGCCCCGAAAGGGCCGCCGCCGGTCCATGTTAACAGTTTGCCCCCGCAGGTCCTAGCGAATCGGGGCGGGTCTCGGGCCGCTTTCCGGATGTATCGCCCCTTCTACAGATTTGGAACCGAGCTGCCCCAAGAACACATCGAAATCTGACGGTCTGCCCACGAGATAGCCCTGTGCGCAGTCACAACCGTGGGCCTTCAGGAATTCCCATTGCCGCGCATCCTCCACCCCCTCGGCTACCACCTGCATGCCCAGGTTGTGGGCCATGTGGATGGCCGCGTCGATGATGGCAGCGTCCTCGCGGCTGCAAGCCACCCCGGCGACGAAGGACCGATCGATCTTGAGTTCGTCGACGGGAAACTTCTTGAGATAGCTGAGCGACGAATAGCCGGTACCGAAATCGTCCACTGCCACGTGCACGCCGATCTGCTTCAGTTGCCGCAGGCTGCACACGCTCTTCTCGGGATCGTCCATCAGCAGGCTCTCTGTGATCTCGACGGTGAGCCGGGCGGCGGCCACGCCCTGCCGTTCCAGGATAGCCGCGATCCGTCCAGCCAGGTCCTGTTGATGGAACTGCCGCACCGAGAGGTTCACCGACACCTGCAGCGGCGGGATATCCACGCGCTCCAGGCGCGCCATGTCGGTGCAAACCCGCTCCAGCACCCATTCCCCCACCGGCACGATGAGCCCGGTCTCCTCCAAGAGCGGCACGAACTCGGCCGGCGCGACCAAGCCCAGCTGCGGATGCTGCCAGCGCAACAGCGCTTCGGCACCCGCCAGAGTGCCGTCCGCGAAGCGGCGTTGCGGCTGGTAGTGGATGCAGAACTGCCCGCGCTCGAGTGCATGCCGCAGCTCGCCGAGCAGCGCGAGCCGGCGCTCGGCGGCCGCCCCCAGCTCGGCGCTATAGAAACGGAAGCCGTTGCGCCCCTGTTGCTTGGCGTGGTGCAGCGCGGCATCGGCGCACTTGAAAAGCCTGTCCGCGTCGGCACCGTCGCGCGGCCCCACGGCCGCACCCAGGCTCGCGGTAACAAACAG
>DASUBN010000018.1:0-2973 GCA_035763245.1 Gammaproteobacteria bacterium
GAGGCGGGCGGCGAGCACATGCACCGCCTCCGCGGCATATACCCCTTCCACCACCTGGCCGATGTCCTTAACCACCTGCTCGCGGCTCTTGCCGCTGGCGAGCCCGAGTCCCATGCGCCGGTTGCGGGACTGGTCGTCGGTGCAGGTGAGCACGAGGTCGCCCAGGCCCGCGAGGCCCTGGAAGGTCTCTGGTTTGGCGCCGAGCTTGAGCCCCAGGCGCGTGATCTCCGCCAGGCCCCGGGTGATGAGCGCGGCGCGGGCGTTGGCGCCGAAGCCTAGCCCGTCGCTGATGCCGGTGCCTATGGCGATGATGTTCTTCACCGTGCCGCCCACCTCCACGCCGGTGAGGTCGTCGGAGGTGTAGGCGCGGAACACCGGGCTCGCGACCGCCTGGGCCAAGTCCGCGGCGAAGCCGGGATCGGTGGAGGCGACAGTGACGGCGGTGGGCATGCCCTTCGCCACTTCCTTGGCGAAGGTCGGGCCCGAGAGCACCGCATAGGGCGTATGTTCCCCGAGCGTCTCCCGCGCCACCTCGTGCAAGAGCTTGCCGCTGCCCTGCTCGAATCCTTTGGTGGCCCAGGCGAGGCGCAGCCGCTTGGGCCGGCAGGCGGCGATCTGCTTCAGGGTGTCACGGAAACCGTGGCTGGGCACCACCACCAAGAGATCGTCGCAGTCGGCCACGAGCTTGGGCAACTCGAACTCGACGCCGAGCGGCTCGGGGAACCGTACTCCCGGCAGGTAGCGCTTGTTCTCCCGGTCCTGGGGCAGGGGATCGAGCTCGCTCTTGTCCACCGACCAGAGCCGCACGGTGCGGCCGTTGCGCGACAGCAGGATGGCGAGCGCCGTGCCCCAGGAGCCGGCGCCGACGATGCCGATGGCGGCCTTGGCGCTCAAGTCGCGCGGGGTCAGGCCGTGGCGCCGGGCCCGGCACCCTGCGCCAGGCTCTGGGCGTAGACCGCGTCGAAGTTCACCGGCTGCAGGAGCAGCACCGGCATGCCGCCGCGGATCACGAGGTCCGAGACCGCCTCGCGGGCGTAGGGGAACAGGATGCTGGGGCAGTAGCTGCCGATGATGGCGCCGCGCTCCGCTTCGTTGAAGCCCACCACCGCGAACACGCCGGCCTGGTGCACTTCCACCAGGAACAGCGGCTTCTTGTCGGACTGCGCCTCGATGGTGATGCTCAGCACCACCTCGAGGCTGTTGGCATCGAGCTGCTTCGAATTGGTGCGCATGCTCACTTTCACCTCCGGATCCATCTGGGTGGTGAATACCTCGGGCGCGCGCGGAGATTCGAAGGAGCAGTCCTTGACGTAGATGCGGCTCAGCATCACTTGCTTCTCGCCCGCTTGGGAGGCCGGGATGGTGGTGTCGTTGTCAGCCATGGTTTTCCTTGAGGGATATCAGGTATCGGGATTCTTGCTTCAGTCCGCAAGCAACGGGTCCAGCCCACCGGCGCGGTCCAGGGCATAGAGGTCATCGCAGCCGCCCACGTGGGTCTCGCCCACGAAGATCTGGGGCACCGTGCGCCGGCCGCTCCTCTGCAGCATCTCCGCGAGCTTGGCCGGGTCCTGGTCCACCATGATGTCGGTGTAGGGCACGTGCTTGCGGTCGAGCAGGGCCTTTGCGCGCACGCAGTAGGGGCAGACCCGAGTCGAGTACACCGTGACCGGTTTCATGTCGCGCCCTTCAGCCCCGCTCCAGCGGGAGCTGTTCCTGCTGCCAGGCGGCGATGCCCCCCTTCAGCACCGTGAGCGGCTGGAAACCCCGCTTCGCCAGGCGCGCCGCGGCGGTGGCGGCGTCGTTGCCACTCTTGCAGTAGATGAGCAGCGGCTGGCCGCGGAACTTCTCGAGCTCGCCCGTGCGGCCGTCGAGCTCCGCGAGCGGGATGTTGCGGGCGTTCATGATGTGGCCGGCGGAGAACTCCGCCTGGGCACGCAGGTCCAGCACCGTCGCGCCCTTGTTGATGAGCAGCACGCTCTGGGCGGGCCCGAGTTCCTTGTACTTGCGCAGGCGGCGCAGGGCCTCGTCCACCGCCAAGGCGACGAGGAGCAGGGCCGCGAGGCCCACGAGGGTGAAATGGTGCTGGCTGAATTCGAGGAGGCGCTGCATGGGCTTATTCTGGGGCCGGGGCTTGAAAAGGCTGCGTAGTATAGCAGTTGCGTTCCAAGTCTTTGAGCAGACGGGCAAATCCGGGCGGAACCGCGCCGCCGCTGGGGTAGAATCCGCCGCATGCCCGCCCTCCGTCCTCCAAGGCTCGCCGCCCTCGCCTGCCTGGTACTCACCCTGGTCGCCACCGGCGCCACGGCCGTGGACAAGGTCGCCGCCAAGCAGCAGCAGCTCGACGCCTTGAAGGCGAGGCTCGCCAAGGTGCAGGCCGCCCGGGAGGAAGATCTGCAGCGCCGCAACAAGCTGCAGACTGACCTGCGCCGGAGCGAGCGCGGCATCGCCAAGCTGAGCCGCCAGGTGACCGACCTGGACCGGCAGATGGCGCCGGCCGAGAACAAGCTTACTGACTTGAAGCGCCAACAGGCGGCACATCAGATGGCCCTCGACGCCCAGAAGGCGGCGCTCGCCACCCAGATGCAGGCGGCGTTCATGGAAGGGCGCGACTCGCAGCTCAAGCTCCTGTTGGACGCCCAGGATCCCGCCACCGTCGGGCGCCTGTTCGCCTACTACGATTATCTGAACCGCGCCCGGGCCGCGCGCATCGTGAGCGTGCGCAGCGAGATCACCGCCATCGCCACGCTGAGCACCCGGATCAGCGGCCAGATCGCGGATCTTAAGACCCTGCGGGACGACCGCAGTGAGGCGCTCACCGACCTGCAACAGCAGAACGCCTCGCGCCGGCAGCTTATCGTCGAGATAGACAGCAGCATCAAGAGCCGCGACGTCGAGATCGGGCATCTGAAGCGCGACCAGCAGGCCTTGCAGGCCCTGGTGGACGACCTGCGTCAGGCGCTCTCCGACATCCCG
>DASUBN010000019.1:0-2556 GCA_035763245.1 Gammaproteobacteria bacterium
CAGGTCCAGGCCTTCGCGTAGCAGGTTGATGCCCACCAGCACGTCGAAGACGCCGAGGCGCAGGTCGCGGATGATCTCGGTGCGCTCCACGGTCTCGATGTCGGAATGCAGATACCGCACCTTCACCGAGTGCTCCGCGAAGTACTCCGTGAGATCCTCGGCCATGCGCTTGGTGAGGGTGGTGACCAGGGTGCGTTCGCCCCGCTCCGCCCGCAGCCGCACCTCCGAAAGCAGGTCGTCCACCTGGGTGCGGGCCGGCCGCACCTCGACGCCGGGATCGACCAGCCCCGTGGGCCGCACCACCTGCTCCACCGTCTGGTCCGAGAGGCGCTTCTCGTAGGGCCCGGGGGTCGCGGACACGAAGATCACCTGGGGCGCGCGCGCCTCCCATTCCTCGAAGCGCAGCGGCCGGTTGTCGAGGGCCGAGGGCAGGCGGAAACCGTATTCCACCAGGGTCTCCTTGCGGGAGCGGTCGCCCTTGTACATGGCGCCGAGCTGGGGGATGGTCACGTGACTCTCGTCCACCACCAGCATGGCGTTGGGCGGCAGGTAGTCGAACAGCGTGGGCGGCGGCTCGCCGGCCTTGCGGTTGGACAGGTGCCGGGAGTAGTTCTCGATGCCGCTGCAGTAGCCGATCTCGGCCATCATCTCGATGTCGAACAGGGTGCGCTGCTCCAGGCGCTGGGCCTCCACCAGCTTGTTGGCGCCGCGCAGCTCCGCGAGGCGCTGCTTCAACTCGGCCTTTATCTTCTCGATGGCCTCCAGCAGGGTGTTGCGGGGCGTGACGTAGTGGCTCGTGGGGTAGACCGTGTAGCGCGGCACCGGCTTCGTGACCCTGCCCGTGAGCGGGTCGAAGAGCTGCAGGGTCTCGACGGCGTCGTCGAACAGCTCGATGCGCAGCGCCTCCCGGTCGGATTCCGCCGGGAAGACGTCGATGATCTCGCCCCGCACCCGGTACGTACCCGAGGAGAAATCGGTCTCGTTGCGGGTGTACTGCATCTCGGCGAGGCGCCGCAATACGGCGCGCTGGTCGATCTTCTCGCCGCGGCTGATGTGCAGCACCATGCTGAGGTAGGAGTTGGGGTCACCCAGGCCGTAGATGGCCGAGACCGTGGCCACGATGATGGTGTCGGGCCGCTCCAGGATGGCCTTGGTGGCCGAGAGCCGCATCTGCTCGATGTGTTCGTTGATGGAGGCGTCCTTCTCTATATAGGTGTCCGAGGATGGGACGTAGGCCTCCGGCTGGTAGTAGTCGTAGTAGGAGACGAAGTACTCCACGGCGTTGTCCGGAAAGAAGGCCTTGAACTCGCCGTAGAGCTGCGCCGCCAGGGTCTTGTTGGGGGCGAGCACGAGCGCCGGGCGCTGCAGGTTCTGGATCACGTTGGCCACGGCGAAGGTCTTGCCGGAGCCGGTGACGCCTAGCAAGGTCTGGCGCGCCAGGCCGTTCCGAAGGCCCTCGGTAAGACCAGCGATGGCAGTGGGCTGGTCCCCGGCCGGCTGGTAGTCCGCGGTGAGTTTGAATCCGGTGTCGCTCATTGGTGCCGTTGGAAGGTTTATTCTATGATGATAACGCCTCGCCCGCCTGGATGGAGCTTCCTTGAACATGGCACTCTCTGAACGCGCTGCGCGACTTCAGCCCTCGCCGACGCTCGCGGTCACCGCGCGCGCCGCGGCCCTGAAGGCCGAAGGCAAGGACATCATCGGTCTCGGTGCGGGGGAGCCGGACTTCGACACGCCGGAGCACATCAAGGAAGCCGCGATCCGCGCCATACGTGCCGGCCAGACGAAGTACACCGCCGTGGAAGGCACCCTCTCCCTGCGCAAGGCGGTGGTGGACAAGTTCAAGCGCGACAACGGGCTCAGCTACACCACGAGCCAGGTGCTGGTCTCCTCCGGAGGCAAACAGAGTTTCTTCAACCTCTGCCAGGCGGTGGTGAACCCCGGCGATGAGGTGATCGTGCCGGCGCCCTACTGGGTGTCCTACCCCGAGATCGTGGCCATCGCCGGCGGCACGCCGGTCATGCCCTACGCAGGCGCCGCCCAAGGATACCGCCTGACGCCGGACCAGCTCGAGAAGTCCATCACCCCGCGCACCCGGCTCGTGGTAATCAACAGCCCTTCGAATCCCACCGGCATGGCCTACCGGCGCGCCGAACTCGCGGCCTTCGGCGAGGTGCTGCGCCGGCACCCGCGGGTGCTCATCGCCACCGACGACATGTACGAGCCCTTCACCTGGCACGGCGAACCCTTCTGCAACATCCTCATGGCCTGTCCGGACCTCTATGACCGCACCCTGGTGCTGAACGGCTGCTCCAAGGCCTACTCCATGACCGGCTGGCGCATCGGTTACGCTGGCGGCCCGGAAGCCATCATCAAGGCCATGGGCAACATGCAGTCCCAGAGCACCTCCAACCCCTGCTCCATCTCCCAGGCGGCGGCGGAAGCGGCGCTCAATGGCGACCAGGAGTGCGTGCGCGTCATGTGCCGCGCCTTCAAGGAGCGCCACGAATACGTGCACAAGACCCTGAAGGCGATGCCCGGGGTGGCGGTGCTGCC
>DASUBN010000020.1:0-2151 GCA_035763245.1 Gammaproteobacteria bacterium
TGGGGTATCGCCGCGTCCGCATAGCCCGAAGCCTTGTAGGCTTGGTAGGCCTTGCGATAGGAGATCATCGCGTCGCTGTATTCCCCCAGGTCCTCGTACACCAGCCCGGTGAAGTAGCGCGGGAAAGCGTCGCCGCCGTGGGGCGCGGCATCGGCGCCGGGATAGAGCCGCTTCAGGAGGTCGTCGATCTGCAGGGCCTCCACGCGGGCGCCGTCCGGCTGGCCCATCTCCAGGTAGTTCATCCCCTGGAAGACGTGCAGCAACAGGCGCTCATACAGCGGCGCCTCGTAGGTCCGCAGGTTCTCCGTGAAGGTCAGCGCCGCCGCCGTCTCCGTCACGCTCGTCGCCTCCAGATATTGCATGAGCGGCTTCGCCTGCTCGAAAGCCTGCACGCTGCCCGGGTAGTCGCCCGCCATGCGCAGCACCATCGCCTTGTTCAGCAGGTACAGCACCTGGTCCTTGCCGCCGGAGATCTTCTCCAGCGATTTAAGCGCGGCCTGAGGCTGCTGCGCCGCCAGGTCCCGGTCCACCTGCTGCATCGCATCCATGTAGGTGATCGCACAGCCGGCGAGCGCCGAGAGCGCCGCGGCCAGGCACAGGGCGCGTCCGTGCCGTCGGCACGCCGCCGCGCCGCGGACGACAGCGCGGTGCCAGCCCCCCATCTACCGACGTCCCGTCAGGGGCGCACGCTGCCGTTCGTCACCACCTTCTTGATCTTCTGCTGGCCCACCCAGGCGATCACGTTGTTGTGCATGTTCACGAGCCTGAGATCCACCTGGTAGTACTTCGCCGCCGTCTTCCCGGCCGCGTCGATGATGGTGTTGATGGTGCCCTGCATCATGTAGTCGGCGCCGATCTCCTGGCCCATGGCGCTGCGGGTCGCGCTGGTCGCGTTCAGGTCCTGGTCCTGGCGCTCGGCGCGCACGTCGCCGCGCTGGTCCGAGGAAGCCACGAACTGCACCTTGCCCGAGTTGATCAACTCGCGCTGGATGTCGTCGATGAAGGTCGAGGTGCTGATGTGCTCGGAGCTGAGGTTGCGGATCTCGCCCACGATCACCGTCGGCTGCTTGCCGCCGTTGGCGCCCTCGTACTGTCCGAGCCAGGGGTCGCCCAGCATCTGGCCGATCATCGTCTGCGCCGTCATGTTCGCGTCCGTGTCGTTCCAATAGCCGCTGATGTCCGTCACCTGGTCGGTGGAGATGCGCTGCACCTCGGGCATGCTGGAGCAGGCCGCGAGCACCGCGACGCCGGCCGCGGTGAGGACGAGTTTCAGGCTCTTCATTTGTGGTCTCCCTGGGTCATGCCGTCGAACAGGTTATCGGCGTGGCTGCTGAAGTAGTCGCGGAAACCCGCGTTCATGTCCTTCGAATTGGCCACCATGTCCTTCACCTGCTTCATGTCGAGTTCCGCCAGGCTCCAGACCGAGCCCGTCTTGGGGTCGGCCCAGTGCGCGATGATGCGGGCGCCGCTCACGTTCTGGTCGGTGATGTTCTGGATCTGCCGCGAGACCGATTCCTCCGTCTGCTGGTCCTGGCCGGAGCCGGCCGCCGCCGAGTAGTCCTGCGAGACCACGTGCAGGAAGGAAGACAGCACGCGCGCCACCTCGGCGCGGGCGCGGTCATCCGCGGTGGACTGCTGCAGCGACTGGTCGTTCATGCCGGGCGCCGAGCCGATACCGTGTATCAGCTTGCCGTTCTGGTCGTTCAGGGCCTGGCTGCCCTTGTTCACCCAGTCCGGCGCCCCCTTGATGCCGAGGTTGCTCTCCACCGTCGTGCGGCTGGAGCAGGCTGTGAGCGAGCCGAACACGAGCAATACAGCTCCGAGATAGGCGACATATTTCGCGGATTTCATGTGAATCTCCATTCCCTCAAGGGTAAAGGCCGGGTCCGATGCACATATGCTACGTCAGGGCCGACCCCAAGGCACATTACAAACGTCACGCCCAGGCGCGAAGCGGGTTCGGAGAGCAGGATACGGGTACCCCGGGGCCGTTTCGGTGTCGAAGTGTAAAACGCCCTCGGCTCGCGCCGGTGGACAGGCCCCTGTTGCCGCGCGGCGCGGAGGGTTATCCTGTTCTCCCATGGACACGCTGCGCGCTTTCCTCCTGGTGACCCTGGCCGCCCTGGCGGGTTGTTCGCTTTTCTCGGTGGA
>DASUBN010000021.1:0-2881 GCA_035763245.1 Gammaproteobacteria bacterium
GACCTGGGGCCGCCGTTTACAGGGGACAGGTCATATACCCGTCATTGCGCCTTCTCCAGGTCCTTGATCACGGCCGCGAGCCAGCGGCAGGCGGTGCCGCCGGTGATGCAGCGGTGGTCGAAGGTGATGGAGAGCGGGATGCGCTTGTGCACCTCGATGCCGCCCATGACCGGCACCACGTCGTGGCGCAGGCCGCCGGTGCCCAGGATGGCCACCTGCGGCGGTACCACCACGGGTGTCGCGTAGCGGCCGGCCATCATGCCGAAGTTCGACAGGGTGATGGTCGGGTCCTTCATGTCCGCCGGGGCCACGGTGCGGTTGCGGGTGGCTTCCTTGATGCGGTTGAGGTCGCTGCGCAGTTGCTGGGCGTTCTTGGTCTCGACCTTCCTCAGTATGGGGACGATCAGCCCGTCCGGCGTGTCCACCGCCATGGCGAGGTCGATGCGCTCGTGGATCGTGCGCTCCAGCTTCTCGCCGTCGTACCAGGCGTTTAATTCGGGCTCGGCGCGGCAGCCGGCCACGATGGCGCGGATGATGCGCACCGTCACGTCCTGGCCCGGCTGCCAGTTGTGGATGTCGGCGTCGTCGAAGAGCGTGCACTCGGCGACTTCGCTGCGCGACTTGGTCATGCTGGCGTGCATGGCGCGGCGCGGACCGCGCAGGGGCTCGGCCACGCCGTACTTCACGTCGGCGCGCTTGGGCGGAGTGTCCCAACGTGCGGCAGGTGCCGCGGGGGCCCCGCCGGCATCCGGTGCACTGCCGCCCTGGGCGCGCCGCACGTCGTCGGCGGAGACGGTGTCGTTCTTGCCGGTGGGTTCGATAGAGGTGAGGTCGACCCCGAGCTGCTTCGCCAGGATACGCACCGAGGGCAGGGCCTTCACCCGCGCCGGATCCTTCTTCTGCTTCTTGCGGATGATGGCGGTCTCGGCCACGAGGTCGTTGCTGGTGGGCACGGCGCCGACGACGGTGCCGCTGTCTTCCTCGATGGGCTGGGATTTCTTCGCGGTAGGAGCGGCGGCAGGCGCTGATGCTACAGCGGCCGCTCCCGGCACCCTGCCTCCCGCGGCACTAGTACGTCCCTGTGCGTCGCCGCCTTCGATATCGAAGTCCACGAGCGCCGAGTGGGTCGGGATGATGTCGCCGGCCTTGCCGTAGAGCTTGGCGATCTTCCCCGCCCAGGGTGAGGGCACGTCCACCACGGCCTTGGCGGTCTCGACGGACACCAGCGGCTGGTCCACCTTCACCACGTCGCCTTCCTTGACGTGCCAGCTGACGATCTCCGCTTCCTGCAGGCCTTCGCCCAGATCCGGGAGGTTGAACGTTCTCATGGCTTAAGCCTCCAGCACCTTGCGGATGCCTTTGATCACCCGCTCCACGCTCGGCATGTAGTCGTGCTCGAGCTTGAAGAGCGGCATGGGGATGTCGTACCCGGTGACGCGCTCGATGGGCGCCTTGAGGGAGTAGATGGCCTTCTCGGCGACGGTGGCGGCGATCTCCGCACCCACGCCGCAGTTCCTGGGGGCCTCGTGGATGACGACGAGGCGTCCGGTCTTCTCCACCGACTCGAGTATCGTGCCGAAGTCGATGGGGCTCACGGTGGCGAGGTCGATCACGTCGCAGCTCACGCCTTCCTCGGCCAGCTTGGCGGCGGCCTGCAGGGTCTCGTGGACCATGGCGCCCCAGGAGACCAGCGTCACGTCCTCGCCCTCGCGCAGCACGAAGCAGGTGTCGAGGGGCAGGGCCTCGCCGTTGTCCTCCACGTCCTGCTTGTTGAGGCGGTAGAGGCGGGTCGGCTCCAGGAACACCACCGGATCCGGGTCGCGGATGGCGGCCAGCAAGAGGCCGTAGGCCCGAGCGGGGGAGGAGGGCATCACGGTGCGGATGCCCGGCATGTGGGCGAACAGCGCCTCGTTGCTCTCGGAATGGTGTTCAGGGGCGTGGATGCCGCCGCCGGAGGGGGCACGCAGCACCATGGGCACGTGCAGGCGGCCGCGGGTGCGGGTGCGCAGGCGCCCGGCGTGGTTGATCATCTGGTCCACGGTGGGATAGATGAAGCCCGAGAACTGGATCTCGGCCACCGGCTTCATGCCCTGGGCCGCCATGCCGATGGAGACGCCCGCGATCAGGGCCTCGGCGAGCGGCGTGTCGATCACGCGCTCCTTGCCGAAGCGCTGCTGCAGGCCCTGGGTGGCGCGGAACACGCCGCCGTTCACGCCCACGTCCTCGCCCAGCACCACCACCGCCGGGTCGTGCTCGAGCTCATGAGCCATCGCCATGGTGATGGCTTCGACCATCGTGACCTTAGCCATGGTGGGAGCCCTCCTCGATGGCGGCTTCCCGCTGGGTGACGAGGTTCTCCGGCAGGTTGGCGAACATATGGTCGAACATGGTGGCTACCGGCGGCTTGCCGGCCTGCTTGTATAACTGCACTTCGGCGTCCACTTGCTCGGCGCATTCGGCCAGCAGCTTCTCTTCCTTCTTCTGGTCCCAGGCACCGATGTCCATGAGGTACTTGCGGATGCGGATCAGCGGTTCCTTCTTCTTGGCGTCCTCCACCTCGTCCTTGCCGCGGTAGCGGCTGGCGTCGTCGGCGGTGGTGTGGTCGCTGATGCGGTAGGTGAGCGCCTCGACCAGCGTCGGGCCCTTGCCGGCGCGGGCCTTCTCCAGGGCGTTAGCCATCACGTCGCGCACGGCGATGATGTCGTTGCCATCCACCTGGATGCCCTCGATGCCGCCGGCGATGGCCTTCTGGGCCAGGGTCTCGCAGGCGGTCTGGGCGGAGAGCGGGACCGAGATGGCCCACTTGTTGTTGCACACCACGAACACCACCGGCAGCTGCCAGGCGCCGGCGCAGTTGATGGCCTCGTAATAGTCACCCTGG
>DASUBN010000022.1:0-3564 GCA_035763245.1 Gammaproteobacteria bacterium
GGTGAACCGGGGCCCGGTAATCACAAGGAGCAGAAAATGACACGAATCCGGCTCTGCCCCGGGCCAGCCCCGCGGGACGCCAGGAGCCTTGACAGTGAAGAATCCGTCTAGGGAGGTGTCAAGGATCAAGTGAGGCCGTCAAGGATCAAGCGGAGCTAGGCACTCAGGTTGGCCCACTTAGTCCGGCCCTTGTGCAGTAGATGCCCGACACTGCGGATTAAAAGTCCGCTCCTACGTTCGATTTGCGAGTTCCGAGCATTTGGTTGTAACGCTCTGTCCTCAGTAAATACTGGTCATACCCCACAGTGTCATCTGTGCTGGTTCGTATCAATACTGTGGCGGACCCTGGCGGATCTCAGCGGATTGCAACCAAGACTGCAACCAGGGCAGGCCCTTGCTGGTCGACCGGGGAGGTGTGTGGCCTCCCTGAACCCGGCGTTGCAGTGTGGCAACCGTGGCCTTGGCCGGTGAATGACCACGAGTCCTCGTCTCTCTTCCCTCGACCGGGCGTGTGGGGTCGCGGGTGATCTGGTCGTTCCGCCAGATCACACATCCACGGTGGCGAGGTGGTCGGCGGAGCCGCCCCGCCACTCCACCACGAACAAGGTTGTGTCGTCGCTGGTCACACCGCCCCGCGCCTGCACCAGGGCGTGCGAAAGACTGCGCACCATCTCTTGCACGCCGTCACTTGCCTGCCCGGCGCGTTCCACGAATTCGGTCAGGCGCTTCATGCCGAATTGCTCCCCACCCGGCCGGTGCTCCTCGATGGCGCCGTCGGTGAAGAACAGCACCCGGTCGCCGCGCCGAAGCTCGTGCTTGCTGATGACCGGCTCGGCGCCGCCGAAGCCGATCTGGAGGGCTGTTGGGCTCTCGAGCGCCTGGACAACCCGGTGGTCACGGATCAGCAGCGGCGCCGGGTGGCCTGCGTTGACCCATTGCAGGTGGCCTGTTGCGATGTCCAGGCTCATCACCTGCGCCGTGACGAACTGGTCGGGCTCGAACTGCTCGACAATGGCTGCGTCCATGAGCCCGTACAGGTCGGCGAGCTTGACATTGGCCCGCCTGGCATGCCGGTAGGCGGTGATAGCGAGCGTCGCGAGCATGGCGGCGTTCAGGCCGTGACCCATGGCGTCGATGACAGCCAGGTGGACGATGTTGTCGTTGATCGCGTAGTCGAAGCTGTCACCGGCTACGTCGTAGGCGGGCTCGAGGATCCCGGCCAGCGCGACCTGCGGGGTGATCATGGTCATCGGGGGAAGCAGTGCCCACTGGAGCTCGGCGGACAGGCTCATCGGTGCGCGGCGGCGGGTCTGAAGGAACTGGTCGGTGTAGGCGTTCTTGGTGACCAGCATGTCAGCGACCAGGCCCGCGAGCCGCCGCAGCAACCGGCGGTCATCATCATCGACCCTATCGAGGGTGAGGGCCAGCACCCCTACCTCGTCGCTGCCGTCCAGCAGCGGCAGGTACAGCCGCACACCGTCGTCCCGCCGCTCCTCGACCACAGTCATGCGCAGGAAGGCCTGGCCGGCCATAGAGCCGTCGATCGGCTCGGGCTCTCCCGCCGTGAGCCGCCTGCCCGGCAGCGGCTGGAGCATCCACTGGCCGTAGTCCTGCAGGAGAATGCACACCTCCCGCCCGCCGATCCTGGCCGCCTCCTCCGCGACCAGCGGGGCGATCAACTGGGGCGGCATCTGATGAGCCCGGTCCAGCAGCGCGCCCAGCAACCGCTCACCGAACCCCTCCGACCGGTCCACCACCACCTTGCGGGCGTGCCGCTTCTCTACCTCCATGCCACCTCTATTTCCCCCTGGCAAACTCACACACCTGGGGGCGGGGCAGCAGGTGTCACCCGGGCCATCGGCAATCACCCGCGCCTGGTCTCGATCCGCGGCTTAGCGGCAGTGACACACGCTCGCGATGCAGGCCGCTACGTGCGGGTCCGGGCGATGGCCAGGTTTCAGCCTTTGGACTTGAGGCACACCCAGGTCCATAACGCGATGGGTGCTTCGACGAAACAGTTCCGACCTTTTGATCCGTAGCTACTCCACATAACCGAACGGCCGTTTGAAATTCAGAGACTACCTGACATAGGTAGTCCATTGGCGTCCGCCGAAGTCTGTGATTTCCGCTCCGGTTGCGGTACTTCACTGCTGTACTGCCGACCGCCTCCCCATCCCCGATTCCGTCCGTCTGCAGCCAGAGCGTGGTCTGCTCAGCACTGAACCTACGGTGTTACAAAGCGCTCGCGAACATACCTTGACTCGCGCTGAGCACTGCGACCCTCTGCTTGCAAAGTACACCCGGGCTGTCGGAGACAATCGCCTACCTGGGGCTTCAACCGGACGGCATCTCTCAGGATCGGCCGCCAGGATGCAAGGCACAGCTTCCTCGGGCTGCAGGCTGAACTCGGCAGCATTTCCCGGAGCGCATCAGGGATCTCGTCGAGATGGCATGGCGCTATCAAGCGCCGAAACGGCTGGCCGCCGACTACGACCGGGACAGCTCAGCGTCGAGATAGAGCAGTCGCGTCAAGCCGCAGGTTCGCCGCGCACCCATCTGGCCTGGCCCTCGCAGTCAAGCCCGCTGGGGCGGCGGAGGCTCCGCGGTCAACGGCGCGCCCATGCTGTGGGTGATACTGCGCTGAACCCCTGACCTTCTGGTTGCAAATTAGAAGTACTCCGTGCTAGCCCGAACCATCTTAGTTGGCCTTCTATCTTCTGATATGCGGCTTTACCGCACCCGTTCGTCCGTGGGAGTCCGCAAGCGACCAGTGTGGTCCATCCCGGTTGCGGTACTTCGCTGCTGTACGTAAGCCGCCCTTCGCCCCGGACTCAGCGGGTGCCCGCCCTGCCCGGCGCAAGGATGAACGTCCGGCCTTGGGTGCGCTTTCCGCGTTGCGACCCACAGCTTGCAAGTCGTTTCCAATGCGATGGCTAACTGTCGTTCCCCCGGTCAGGCCAGGTTTCTTCGTCGCCTGACTGCCGCTCGGTGTCTGCGGTTTCCGCCTCGTTCTGGCACGCGGATGGCATGGCATGGTTTGAGCCTATATGCGGTTCCTGGTCATCGACCAAACAGTGTCAAGTTCGCCTTGACAGTCAGAGTCAACGTCTTTTAGCGCCGGAGCGAGGGTAGTTGTGGCAGAATAAAGTTGTGCCTAAGACCTTCAACTCTCGACTTTCGCGGTTATGCCGCTGCGTCCGCCCAGGCCAGGCGGAGGACGCTGATTTCTTCGGGGGTTGGCTGGTCAGGGCGAGATGCCTTAAATCGGGCGGCGATGATGACGCGGCGGAGCTTGGCGGCCATGTCGGCGGTGGAGGGCTGGGTCTTGCTGGTGTACCAGGGGGCGCGGGCTCGGTGATCGGCCACGCCGGCGGGGTCGTGGCCGGCGGCGGCGTACCAGCAGGTGGTGATGGCCTGGCAGGCGAGCTGGAACGGGACAGTCCGCTCGACCGCGCGGGCGGTGCGGTTGCGGGCCTGCCCGGCGCCGAAGACCTGCTTTGAGTCCTCGATCGCGACCTCGATGCTCCACCTCGAGACGTATCTCTCGATTACCTGGTCTGCGGT
>DASUBN010000023.1:0-2239 GCA_035763245.1 Gammaproteobacteria bacterium
TCCAAGGAAGGCGTGAACCGCTTCGTCTGGAAGATGCAGTACGACGCTCCCACCAAGCTCGACTTCGAGAAACCGCCGATCGGGGGCGAAGACTTCTTCGGAGGTTTCGGTCCGAGCGCTCTCGCCGGCACGTACAAGGTCTCGGTCACCGTGGACGGCAAGACCGAGAGCACGCCAGCGGAGGTAAGTTACGATCCGAACCAGGACATCGCCCCGGACCAGGCGCGCGCCATCACCGCCATGGCCTTGAAGGTGCGCAACGAGCTCTCCGCCTTCAACGAGATGCTGAACCGGGTCACGGCCATGCAGGCCACCCTGAACGGTTTCGAGGCTGGCGTGACCACGGACGCGGACAAGGCCAAGTACAAGGCTGCCCTCGACCAGGCCCAGGCCCTGGACAAGAAACTCGGCGACCTCAAGGACTCGGTGTTCAACAGCGACGTGCAGCATGACGTCATCGAGGACGACCTGCACTACCTCGCCAAACTGGACGGGGAACTGCAGTTCCTGTTCTTCGGCACCGCGGGCGCGGATCCCCAGCCCATGATCCAGTCCATCACCGACCTGGACACGGAGGTGACGCCGAAGCTCGACGACGTCATCGGACGCTTCAATGCGCTGCTGCAGAAAGATGTGCCGGACTACAACAAGACGGCCTATGGAGTCGGCGCCCCCACTCTGATGGTGGGCGAGCCGGAGGCGGTCAGGCCGGCACCGGCGCTCTGAGCGGACTATCCGCTGAAATTAAAAGGGAGGGCTTCGGCCCTCCCTTTTTTATCCTCAGATCCTGCCGCTCATTCTCAATAACGGATCAGCGCGGCGCCCCAGGTGAATCCCCCGCCGAAAGCTTCGAGCAGGATCTTCTGGCCGCGCTTGATACGCCCATCACGGACGGCCACATCCAGTGCCATGGGTACCGACGCAGTCGACGTATTGCCGTGATCTTGCACCGTGAGCACCACCTTCTCCATGGGCATCTTGAGCTTACGCGCGGTGGCCTCGATGATGCGTAGGTTGGCCTGGTGCGGGATCAGCCAGTCCAGGTCTGCGCCGGTCAGGTGATTGGCTTCCAGCGTCTCCACCACGATCTCGCCGAGCTTGGTGACCGCGACCTTGAACACCTCGTTGCCCTTCATCTGGATATAGTCGCGGCGGCCATGGAAGTCCTCGGGTTTCTTGGACACGCCCGAGGGGAAATACAGCAGATCCGCGTACTGGCCGTCGGCATGCAGGTGGGTCGAGATGATGCCCGGTTCCTCTGAGGGCTCCAGCACCACGGCACCGGCGCCGTCGCCGAACAGCACGCAGGTGCTGCGATCGGTCCAGTCCACCATGCGTGAGAGGGTCTCGCCGCCCACCACCAGGGCACGCTTCGAGGCACCGCTGCGGATGAACTTGTCGGCGATGCCGAGCGCGTAGATGAAGCCGGTGCAGGCCGCCTCCAGGCTGAAAGCCACCGAACCGTGCATCCCCAGGCGCTGTTGCAGCAGACAACCCATGTTGGGGAACACCTGGTCGGGAGTGGTGGTACCGACGATCACGAGGTCTATGTCCGCGGGGCTCACCCCGGCGGCTTCCAGGGCGTTCTTGGCGGCGCCCTCGCACAAATCGAGGTTGGTCTGGTCATCCGCGATGATGTGACGCCGCTCGATCCCGGTACGGCTGCGGATCCATTCGTCGCTGGTCTCCACCATCTTCTCGAGGTCGGCGTTGGTCAGCACCCGTTCAGGGAGACAGCGGCCGGTGCCGGCGATGCGCGTATAGACCTGTTTCATTGGTTCTCAGCCTTCGGTTGGGCGAGCTGCTCTTCCATCATAGCGCCGATCCGCTGCGGCACCTGGTTCTCCACCTCGAGGATGGCGATGCGGATGGCGCTGGCGAAGCCCACGCTGTCGGTCCCACCGTGGCTCTTCACCACCACGCCCTTGAGGCCGAGGAGGCTCGCGCCGTTGTAGTGGCGCGGGTCGAGGCGACGGCGGATGGAATGCAGCACCGGCAGGGCGATGAGCGCCAGGAAGCGGGTGAAGGCGGTGCGGCGGAACTCCTCGCGGATGATCTGGCTGATGAGCTTGGCGAGGCCCTCCATGGTCTTGAGCGACACGTTACCCACGAAGCCGTCCGCCACCACCACGTCCACGTCCTTGGAGAAGATGTCGTCGCCTTCAACGAAACCGATGGAGTTGAGGTGGCTCTCGGAGATGAGCCGGGCCGCCTCCTTCACCTTCTCGTTGCCCTTGAT
>DASUBN010000024.1:0-2363 GCA_035763245.1 Gammaproteobacteria bacterium
CGGACCACTGTTTCAACACCATGGTGCTGTCGGTGGCCTTCGGCACCCACCTCAAGATGCCCAAGCAGACCCTGGAGGAGGTGGGCCTGGGGGCCCTGCTCCACGATGTGGGCAAGATGCGCACCCCGGTCACGATCCTGGACAAGCCCGGCGTGCTCACGGAGGACGAGTTCGACATCCTGAAGAAGCATCCCCTGGACGGTTTCCAGATGCTGCGCAAGCAGGGCGGCTTCCCGCAGGTGACCCTGGAGATCGTGCAGCTGCACCACGAGCGCGTCGGCGGCCAGGGCTATCCCATGGGCCTCAAGGGCGACGAGATCCCGCTGCACGTGCGGGTGGTGGCGCTCACAGAGGTCTACGACGACATCAGCAGCGACCGGGTCTATCACGACGGCATCCCGGCGGCCAACTGCCTCAACATGATGTTCCACTGGGCGCCGCGGGACTTCGGCGAGGATCTGATGCAGGAGTTCATCCGCTGCATCGGCATCTACCCCATCGGCAGCCTGGTGGAGCTCAACACCGGGGCGCTCGGCATCGTGATGTCCAGCAACCCGGACAGCCGCCTGAAGCCGGTGGTGATGCTGGTGCGGGACCGGGAGGGCCGGCCCTACCGGCGACGGCCGCTGCTCAACCTGGCGGCACCGGGGAGCAAGGAGGGCGGCTTCTCCTGGCAGGTGCAGCGGGTGGTGGACTGCAAGGATTACGACATCGACCCGGCGCGCATCGCCGAGTTGGAAGCGCGCCTGTGAGCCGCGAGACCCAGATCTTCCTCAGCAACGGCATGCCCTTGGACGCCCTGGAGTTCGAGTTCCGCTTCGTGCGGGCCTCGGGACCCGGCGGCCAGAACGTGAACAAGGTCTCGAGCGCGGTGGAGCTGCGCTGGGACCTGCGCAAGAGCGCCTACCTGCCGGTGGGGGTACGCCTGCGGCTCGAGGCCCTGGCGGGCTCCAGGCTCACGGACGAGGGGGTGCTCATCATCCACGCCCAGCGGCACCGCACCCAGGAGCGCAACCGGGCCGACGCGGTGGAGCGGCTGGTGGCGCTCGTGGAGCAGGCGCTGCATCCCCCCAAGCCGCGCAAGAAGACCAAGCCCAGCAAGGCCTCCAAGCGCCGGCGCCTGGAGGGCAAGCGCCGCCAGGGTGACAAGAAGCGCCAGCGCAGCGGAAGCTACGACTGAGTCCGCGGCAAGCCGCGGACGCCTGTGCAGGAGAGCACAGGCGAGACCTGCCCGCTGCACATGGATGTGCAAGGGGGTGAACAGCCATAGCTGTTCACGGGCGCCAGGTACGGCGCCCTGGACTTTCGGCGAAACAGGAGTGAAGCCGAAAGGTGACGGAGTCACCCGGCTTTTCGTTCCCTGTTCCAGCACAGCGAGTTCTTGCGCCCGTCGCTCCCGGGCATCCTGCCCTCCCGCGACGTTAGGCCATCCTGGCCGTCACAACGCCCTGCCGAGCGCAGCCGCTTTTAGTGATGGACCTCCATGCCGCGGGAGGCCAGCACCTGGATGCGCTCCGCGTCTTCCTGGCAGGCTTCGCTGCCCTGGCCGCACTTCAAGGCCAGCCACAGGATGACGGCGCTGAAGCCGACGATGATCCACATGCCGGTGAAGAAGCCGAAGCCGTCGTGACCACCCATGCCGTTGGCGGAAGGGCCGTAGTAGCTGATGAGGAACATGCCGAGGAAGTAGGGCAAGAGCCACCAGGCGTGCTGCCAGCCGAGCGCGGCGGCGGTACCGCGCTTGATGAGGAAATGCCACAGCAGGTAGGCGACCACGTATGCCGCCACCAGGCCGAACAGGATGCTCACCACCTGGTCGCCGGTCCAGTAGATGATCCAGTTGGAGGCGACGAAGGCGATGAACGAGACGGCTTTGGCGGCCTTGAGGCGGAACGGCCGGGCGGTGTCCTTCATGCTGCTGCGCAGGTGCAGGAGGATGATCGGGCCGATGCTGTAGGAGAGCACGGTGATGGACACCACCGCCGACACCAGCTTCTGCCAGGAGGGGAAGGGGAAGAAGAACAGCACGCCCACGGCGTAGGTGGCCACCAGCGCGACCCAGGGCACGCCGAAGCGGTTGAGCTTGGTGACGTGGGAGGGGGCGTTGCCCATCTCGCCGGCGGCCATGATGATGCGCGGACTGCCGGTGATGTAGATGAAGGCGGTGCCGAGCGGCGATACCACCGCGTCGAAGTACAGCACCAGGGCCCACCAGAAGGCGCCCACGGCGGTGGCGATGGCGGCCAGCGGGCCGAACATGCCGGTGAAGTGCAGCTTGGTCCAACCCTCGCTGATGTCGGCCGGCTGCAGCGCCACGATGAACGCGACCTGCAGGCCCACGTACACCAGCATGGCGATGAGCA
>DASUBN010000025.1:0-10383 GCA_035763245.1 Gammaproteobacteria bacterium
TCGGGCGCGGAGGAGCTGCAGAAGCGCATCCCCAAGGCCAAGGTGGTGGGGGCCTTCACCACGGTGCCGAGCGAAGTGTTCTTCGGAGTGTACGCGGCGCGGGGCAAGGGGGAGCGGCCGAGCCTGGTGTATTACGGCGACGATGGCAAGGCCAAGCAGCTCGCCGCCAGCTTGATCGAGGACGTGGGTTTCGAGCCGGTGGATGCCGGCCCCTTGCGCATCGCCCGCTACGCGGAGCCCTTCGTGCTGCTCATGGCCCAGCTCGCCTATGAGGGTGACGGGGGACCGGAACTCGCTTACCGCTTCGTGCGCTTTCCTGGCTGAACCGGTTTCTCCGGCCCGGACTTGGTGAGGTTCACCCACACGTGGTACGCGATGGTGTCCCAGGCGTTGTGGATGCCCACGAAGAGCAGGAGCAGCGAGGCGCCGCCCACGCCGAACAGCGCGTCCCGCTCGTGGTCCGCGGCATCCAGGGCCGCGACGGCCAGGATCACGTAAGCCAGGAGCGGCAGCAGGGCATGGAACAGCCAGTCCTCGAACACCGGTTCATAAGCAGCCTGGCGGTTCATGGCCCGGGCGATGATCACCATGTAGATGATCCCCGCCAAGCCCAACAGGCCCCATGAAGCGGCCAAGGGCGTGAGGACCGGCCATGGCACGCGCAAGAGGGCCGAGAGCAGCAGCACGCTGCTGAAATGGATGATGGTGGGGGTGGCGAATATGGGCCCGGCCTCCGCCACCCGCTCCGGCGGGCGCACGGCGACCAGGGTCATGACGACGAACTGCAGGCCGATGAGGGCTCCGGCGGCGGAGCCCACGATCACGTAGAAGCTGTCCCAATCGGCGAGTGTCGGCATGGCGTCACCTGGCGCGCCTGGCGGCGCGGACTAAGTGTGCCCGCGAGACCGGCGGGGCTCAAGCCGTTGCGATAAGCGTTTCTTGCCGCCGCCCGGCGCCCAGGGTTTGCCGGTGCGGTGCTCGATGTATTCCCGGATCAGCATGCGGACCACCTGCGAGGGTGTCTGGTCCACGTCGGCGCAGAGGGCCTCGAACACGGCTTTCTTGCGCGGATCGATGAGGATGGTGAGGCGGGCGGTGCGGTTTTCCTTTGGCATTATCATACCATTTACATATTATTATCATAGAATGATAATATTCTCCTTCCCTGTCAAGCCTGTCTGAAGGTGGATCCGCGCCATGATCGCCATCCGTGAGGCCTACGCGGCCGGCCTGCTCGCGCCGCGCCACTGGCTGCGCAACCTGCTGGCCGGCGCCGTGGTCGGCGTGGTGGCGCTGCCGCTCGCCATGGCCTTCGCCATCGCCTCGGGTGCGCGGCCGGAGCAAGGCCTGTACACGGCGCTCGTGGCCGGCGCCTGCGTCTCGCTCTTCGGCGGCAGCCGTGTGCAGATCGCCGGGCCCACCGGCGCCTTCATCGTGATCCTGGCCGGCATCACCGCCAAGTACGGCATCGACGGCCTGCAGACGGCGACGGTGATGGCCGGCGCGATCCTGGTGTTCTTCGGCATCGCGCGACTCGGCGGCATCATCAAGTACATCCCCGATCCCGTGGTGCTGGGTTTCACCGCCGGCATCGGCGTGATCATCTTCGTGGGGCAGTGGAGCGCCTTCCTGGGCCTGCCCGCGGGCGCCGGGACCGGTGCGCATTTCCACGAGAAGCTCTGGCACCTGCTGCAGGCGCTCCCGCAACTGCATCCGGCGACGGCCATGCTGGCGCTCACGAGCCTGCTGCTGGTGATCGCGACGCCGCTTATCCCGGGCCTCAAGCGCGTGCCCGGGCCGCTGACGGCGATGCTCGCCGCCACGGTGGCGCAGCGGATCTTCCATTTCGAGGGCGTGGCGACGCTCGGCAGCACCTTCGGGGGCATACCGCGCGGGCTGCCGCCCCTGCACCTGCCGGAGCTGGGTCTGGGGCGCATGCTGGAGCTCATCGGCCCGGCCTTCACCATCGCCATGCTGGGGGCGATCGAGTCGCTGCTCTCGGCGGTGGTCTCGGATGGCATGGCGGGCACCAAGCACGACTCCAATCAGGAGCTATTGGGACAGGGCCTCGCCAACATCCTGGCGCCGCTGTTCGGCGGCTTCGCGGCCACGGGCGCCATCGCGCGCACCGCCACCAACATCAAGAGCGGCGGCAACGGCCCCCTGGCCGGCGTGGTGCACAGCGTTACCCTAGTGCTGATCTTGCTCTGCCTCGCGCCGCTCGCGGTGGACGTGCCGATCTGCGCGTTGGCCGCCATCCTGTTCGTGGTGGCCTGGAACATGAGCGAGGTGCGGCATTTCATGCATATGCTGCGGCGCGCCCCCCGTGCGGACGTCGCCATCCTGCTCGCCACCTTCCTGCTCACGGTGTTCGCCGACCTCGTGGTGGCGGTCAACATCGGCGTCATCCTGGCGACCCTGCACTTCATGCGGCGCATGGCGAAGAGCGTGGAGGTACAGAAGCTCGCCAGCGGCGACCTGGCCCAGGAACTGAAGGAGCAGGGACTCACCCAATTGCCGCCGGGGGTGTTGGTCTACGCCATCGACGGACCGTTCTTCTTCGGTGCGGTGGAGAACTTCGAGCAGGTGCTGAACCAGGCGCACCTGGACCCGAAGCTGCTGATCATCCGCCTGAAGCGGGTGCCGTTCATGGACATCACGGGGCTGCAGGCCTTGGAGGAGGCGGTGGAGAACCTGAAACGCCGCGGCGTTTCAGTGATGCTCTCGGAGGCCAACCCGCGGGTGCATCGCAAGCTGGAGCGCGCCGGAATCCTGGCGCTGCTTGGGAAACGCCGCTATTTCCACGACTTCGCGTCGGCCCTCAAGGCGGGCGCCGCAGCGGGCTGACGGTAAAAAGGGCATCGGGAGGGGCTGGTTTATAATCCCCGGTTTGCACCGGGGGTGTATCCATGGCCCGCCGCTTCCGCCGGATGCTCGTCCGCCTCTTCCCTCTGCTGCTCGCGCTCTTCGGCACGGGCGGCTGCACGCTGATCGCGGCCGCCACGGGCGCGGTGGATTTCAATTCCACGCCGGCGGTGGCGAACCCGCTCTCCTGCAAGCTCCTGAAGGCCTCGGCCTACGCCTACCAGGTGAACGCCAGCGGCCCCATGGGCGAGGACAACGCGCTGGCGCGGCTTTTGGGGGAGTCGGGCGAGGGCTACGCCGTGGTGAGCAGCAGCAGTAACCAGAGCGACAGCGACCGGGACGCGGCCTACCTCTGGCTCTCGGGCAAGGAGCTGATCATCGCCTTCCGCGGCACGCTGCCCTATAACCCCAACGCCACGGATTCCGCCGCCCAAGCGTTGGCGCTGCAGGACTGGATCAACGACGCGGACTTCTCGCCCCAGGCGGACCCGGATTTCGGGCCGGTGCACGCGGGGTTCCTGGCTTCCTTCGACAACCTCTGGCCCGGCATCCTGCAGCAGATCCAGGCCTGGCAGGCGGCGGGCAAGCTCGACGCTTCGTCCACGGTCTATGTGACCGGCCACAGCAAGGGTGGCGCGCTCGCCAGGCTCGCGGCGCTCAAGCTCAAGACGGACAAGCTGCTGCCGGTGACGGAGGTGGACACATTCGGTGCGCCACGGGTGGGCGGCGCGGCCTTCGCCGCCAGGTACGCGGCGGCGGGCCTCCGCGACGAGCGCTACGAGAACCAGGACGACGTGGTGCCCCACGTGCCGCTCAACGACATGGAGCTGACGCTGCTGCCGCTCTTCCAGAAGGTCCTGGCCCTGAGCGGCAAGAGCAGCGGCGATTACGTGTCGGTGGGGCAGCTGCACTACATCAAGTTGGACGGAAGCCTCGTCTCCCCCACGACCCCCGACGCGGAGGCGAACCTGGACGAGACACGGCTGGCCGAGTTCGCCAGCGTGCTGGCGAATCCGCCGCAGCAGATCATGGATACGGTGATCGCAGCCCATTCCCTGGGTGACCTGAGCCGCAGCGACGACAGCCGCTATTTCCAGGCGGTTTGCGGAGCCGGGGGCGGCTGAGCTAAGGGACGATTTTCTCCACCCGGTCTTCCCGGGCGATGAGCAGTACGTCCGCCGGGCGGCGGGCGAAGATGCCGGTGCAGACCACCCCGGCGATGCCGTCGATCTCGGCCTCGAGCTTGGGCGGGTCGAGGATGGTGAGGCCGTGCACGTCCAGGATCACGTTGCCGTTGTCGGTGACGAAGCCCTGGCGCCACTCCGGCTGGCCGCCCAGCTTCACGAGCTGACGGGCCACATAGCTCCGAGCCATGGGAATCACCTCCACCGGCAGGGGGAAGGCGCCCAGGACGTCCTTGAGCTTGGAGTCGTCGGCGATGCAGACGAAGCGCTTGGAGGCGGCTGCGACGATCTTCTCCCGGGTGAGCGCGCCGCCGCCGCCCTTGATGAGCTGCAGGTGGCGGTTGGCTTCGTCGGCGCCGTCCACGTAGACCGGGATGTCGCCGGCGCTGTTGAGGTCGAGCACCGGGATGCCGAGCGCCTTCAGGCGCTGGCTGCTGGTCTCGGAGCTGGAGACGGCGCCTTCGAGGCGGCCCTTGATCCTGCCCAGGGCGTCGATGAAGTGGTTGACGGTGGAACCGGTGCCGACGCCCACGATGCTGGCGTCGCCCAGGTATTCCACGGCGGCTTCGGCGGCTCTCTTCTTGCGGTCTTCGGCGCTCATGGGGACCTCGCGTGCAGGTGCGCAGAGTATCCACAAAAGCCGCCCAAAAAAGAATGGGCCCGCTTCCGCGGGCCCATCTTGGATCAGCTATGCAGCTGATTACATCATCATCGCTGCGGCTTTCTTCTTGCCGCGGCGCTTCTTGCCGCCTTTCTTCTTCTTGCGGCCGCCGGCCTTCTTCTTACGACGGCCAGCCTTCTTCGTGGCGGCCTTCTTCTTGCGCTTCGCAGCGACCTTGGTTTTCTTCGCCTTAGCTTTCTTAGCCATGATAGTGATCCTCCCGGTTAGATCTGACACGCCCCTGAGTATATACAAGAAAATACAAATTTCCAGTTTTTCAAGCACATCCGAAGGTGCGCATCACAGCGTATAGGACGAAACGCATGCGCATGCACGCGCATCGTATTCACTTGCGGTGCGCCAACTTGAGCACCGCGCGCCACTCTTCCGGCGTCACCGGCGTGATGGACAGACGGTTGCCGCGGCGAAGTGTCTGCAAGCCCTTCACCACCGGAGAAACGCGCAATTCCTGCAGGGAAACGGGGTTTTCGAAGCGTTCCTTGAGGGTGACGTGCACCGCGTACCAGACGGGTTTCTCGCGCGTCGCCTTGGCGTCGTAGTACTCGTCCTTGGGATCGAACTGGGTGGGATCCGGGTGCGCGCCGCCGGACACGATCATGACGCCGACGATGCCCGGTTCAGGGCAGCTGGAATGATAAAAAAATGCCAGATCGCCCTCCCGGATGTCGTCCCGGAGCAGGTTGCGCACCTGGTAGTTGCGCACGCCGCCCCAGCTCACGGTGCGCTTCGGCGCCTTGGCGAGGTGCTCGATGCCGAACACATCCGGTTCCGACTTCATCAACCAATGGCGCATGCAAGCTGTCTCCGGAAGGCTTAAGAGGAGGGGAAACGATGAAACTGTTGCTCGGTTACAACGCCCGCGAGCGGCACGTCCCAGGGTTCGGACTCGAATCCCTCCACCTGCTGGCATTCATAGGCGTAGCCGAGCAGCACCGGACGCGGCACGCGAGTGCTCTTCAGGAACGCGAAGCTGCGGTCGTAGAAGCCGGCGCCCATCCCCAAGCGCTCGCCGCGCGCGCCGAAGGCCACCAGCGGCGCGAGCACGAGGTCGAGTTCCGCCGCCGCGCGCGGCGCGCCGGCTTCCGGCGAGGGCTCCGGGATGCGAAAGCGGTTGGGACGCAGCGGCGCGCCGGAGAGATAGGGCAGGAAGTGCATGGGTTCGTCGTCGCGCGGCCCGAGCACCGGCAGCAACACTTCTTTGCCGGCGGCGCGGGCACGTGCCACCAGGGGTTCGGGGTCGAGTTCGCCGTCCACGGCGATGTACACGGCGATGCGCCGGGCATCGCGGTAGTGGGAGGTGGCGGCGGCGAGCTCCGCGGCGCGCTCGGCGGCCGCGCGGCGCACTTCGGCGCTCAAGCCGCGGCGCGCCCCGCGCATGCGGCGGCGGAGTTCGTCTCGCTTCATGGCAGACCGCGGGGAGGAATGAGGGGCACCTTCCGCCTGTGCCGTCACCGGCTATTTCCCTTGAACCAGAGGTTCAAGTGGGGCCAGCAGGGACGCTTTAGGCTTTCCGCTACGAGGCGGACTTGCACACCGACATCGCCGAACCATGCCCCGGGGTATTGATTTAGGCTCAAGGGGTTACCCAGCCCGTATCGAACACCGCAGAAGGTACCGGTATTAAACATGCTCCCGACGGGAGCAGGATTCAAGCTTGACAAGGAAAACCCGGGCGAGACGCGCCGGGCCAGGGATTTAATGTGGCGCACCCAATGCGCCCGCCAGGGCGTCATTTAACACCCGGATCCGGCCCAGGAGGCGTTCGTCCGCGTGGGTCACGCTGCTGCGTTCCTGGATCATCTCGTGGGAGAGGTTCAGGGCGGCCATGACGGCGATGCGGTCCATGCCCACGAGCTTGCCCGTGTCGCGGATCTCCTTCATGCGCTTGTTGAGGAGTTCGGCGGACTCCAGCAGGGCGGCGCGCTCGTCCTCGGGGCAGGCCACCTGGTATTCCTTGTCGAGCAGGCGGACGGTGACGCGGGCGGCTTCCTCGCTCATGCGCTCTCCTCCAGGGATTTCAAGCGGGAGATCATGGCCTCGACGCGGCCGCGCACCTCGTCGTTCTTGGCGAGGAGGTTGGCGCGTTCGGCGGTGAGGGATTCGAGACGCTCGCGCAGGGTCTGGTTGTCCCCGTCGAGCTTGCCGACCTTGGAGACCAGTTCCTGTACGCGGGTCTCGAGCCGCTTCAGTTCCTGGTCCAGGAGGGCGCGGGCTTTTTCGCTGCTCATGGTGGGCAAGCATAGGGCGGCGCGGCATACCGGTCAACGCGCTTTGAGGGGTGTAGGATATGCGGAGTCAAAATCCCCACCTCGCCCATGCATGCCACGTCGTTCACGGACTTAAAGGAAATTCTCAACAGTGCGGGCACGGTCTGTGGCCCGGCGGAATGCCACGGCACGGTGTGCGGTGCGCTCTGCGCCGGAGCCGACGGGGACGAGGCCTGGCTTACCCATCTCCTGGACGAAGCCAAGGGCAGCGAGGCGAGCCGCTCCGCCGGCCGCCGCGCGTTGCTGGAGCTCTGTGACCTGAGCCGCTCGCTGTTGCAGGCGGGGACGCTGGAGTTCGCACCGCTCCTGCCGGATGACGAGACCGGGCTCGCGGAGCGCACCGCCGAGCTCGGCGAGTGGTGCCAGGGGTTCCTCTACGGCATGGGGCTCGCCGGCGCGCGCCTGCAGCTCGAGGCGCTGCCGGACGAGGCGGGCGAGGTGCTGCGGGACATGGGCCAGATCGCCCAGGCGGGCTTCGAGGGCGACGCGGACGACGACGCGGACGAGGCCGCCTACGCCGAGATCGTGGAATACGTGCGGGTGGGCGTGCAGCTCATCTACGAGGAGCTGCAGCCGGGCACCATGCAACCTGCAGGGACGGTGCATTGATGCAGCCGCAGGAGTTCGCCAAACGCCGCCGGGAGCTGATGCGCATGATGGGCGACGACGCCATCGCCATCGTGCCCGCCGCCCGGGAGAAGATCCGCAACCGGGACAGCCACTATCCCTTCCGCCAGGACTCCGACTTCCACTACCTCACGGGTTTCCCGGAGCCGGACGCGGTGGCGGTCTTGGTGCCGGGGCGGGATCACGCGGAATACATCCTCTTCTGCCGCGACCGGGATCCGCTCATGGAGACCTGGAACGGCCGGCGCGCCGGACCCGACGGCGCCACCCGGAGCTACGGCGCCGACGACGCCTTTCCGGTGGGGGACATGGACGACATCCTGCCCGGCCTGATGGAGCACCGCTCCCGGCTCTTCTACACCATGGGCGCCTACCCCGAGTTCGACAAGCAGGTGATCGGCTGGGTGAACCAGCTGCGCGGCCAGTCGCGGGTCGGCATCCAGCCGCCCCAGGAGTTCGTGTCCCTGGAGCACCTGTTGCACGACATGCGGCTCTACAAGAGCAAGGCGGAGGCTGCGGCCATGCGCGCGGCGGCATCGGTCTCGGTCACCGCCCATGAGCGCGCCATGCGCGTCTGCCGCCCGGGCATGAACGAGGCGGAGCTGGAGGCGGAGTTCCTGCACGAGTTCCGCCGCCACGGCGGCACCGCGGCCTACAACCCCATCGTGGGTGGCGGCGAGAACGGCTGCATCCTGCACTACAACGAGAACAACCGGGTGCTCGAAGACGGGGATCTGGTGCTCATCGACGCCGCCTGCGAGCTCGACTGCTATGCCTCGGACATCACCCGCACCTTCCCGGTGAACGGCCGCTACAGCCCGGAGCAGCGCGCCATCTACGACATCGTGCTCAAGGCCCAGCTCGCGGCCATCGATCAGGCCCGGGCCGGCAACCACTGGAACGCACCCCACGAGGAGGCGGTGAAGGTGATCACTGCCGGTCTCGTGAAGCTCGGCCTGCTCAAGGGCTCGATAGCCAAGCTCGTCAAGGACGAGGCCTACAAGGCCTACTACATGCACCGCACCGGTCACTGGCTCGGCCTCGACGTGCACGACGTGGGCGATTACCGGGTGGGCGAGGAGTGGCGCGAGCTGGAGCCGGGCATGGTGCTGACGGTGGAACCGGGCATCTACATCGCCCCCGGCACCAAGGGCGCGCCGAAACGCTTCCAGGGCATAGGTATCCGCATCGAAGACGACGTGCTGGTGACGAAAGGCGAGCCGGAGGTGCTCACCGGCGCGCTCATCAAGGACCCGGATGCCGTCGAGGCCTTCATGGCGCGCAATGCGGCATGAGCGTAGCTGTGAACAATATCGATGAGACTCTGGAGCGGCGGTACTTTTCAGGCGCACATCATGCACGCCTGAAAAGTCCAGGGCCCACATCCATGTAGGCCCGCACGGCGCATGCGCCGTGCCCCTTTACCGCACACGGTTTGTTGGAGTGGTATGGCTGCTACTAGTGAATATGACCTGATCATCGTCGGCGGGGGCCTCGTCGGTGCGAGCCTGGCAGCCGCACTGGCGCCGCTGCCGCTCAAGGTGGCGGTGGTGGAGGCGGTGCCCTTCGGCAGCCGCGGCCAGCCGAGCTTCGATGACCGCATCACCGCCCTCTCCGAGGGTAGCCGCCGCATCTTCCAGGGCATGGGGGTGTGGGCCGCCATGGCGGCCGAAGCCCATCCCATCCGCCACATCCATGTCTCGGACCGGGGCCGCTTCGGGGTGACGCGCCTGCATGCCGACGAGGTGGGGGTGGACGCCTTGGGCTATGTGACCCCCAACCGGCTCATCGGCAAGGCGCTGGTGGACTTCATCAGCGGCAAGCCGAACATCGCGCTCCATGCGCCCGCCAAGCTCAAGTCGTTCAAGGTCAGAACAGAGGGTGTGAGCGTCGAGCCGGAAGGCGCCGCGGTCACTACCCTCGAAGCCAAACTCCTCGTCGCCGCCGACGGCGCCCAGTCCGAGATCCGCCGCCAGCTCGGCATCGCGGGGCAGAAATGGGACTACGCCCAGACGGCGGTGGTGTGCAACGTGTGCGTGGAGCGGCCGCAGGCGGATACCGCCTACGAGCGCTTCGCGGACGACGGGCCCGTAGCCCTCTTGCCGCTCGGCGGCGACCGCTACGGCTTCGTGTGGGTGACGGCCACGGAAGCGGCGCCGGCGCTGCTGGGCCTGGACGATGCGAGCTTCATGGAGCAGGCGGCGGCGCGCTTCAACGGCCGGGTCGGACGCTTCATCCAGGTGGGCAAGCGCGCGAGCTACCCCTTGAGCATGGTGCGGGCCGAAGCCCAGCAGGCGGAGCGCACGCTCATCATCGGCAATGCCGCCCATGCCTTGCACCCCATCGCCGGCCAGGGTTTCAACCTCTCGCTGCGGGACGTGGCGATGCTCGCCGAAGTGCTGGCAGATGCCCACCGTGACGGGAAAGACCTCGGCGCCGCGCCGGTGCTCGCCCGCTACGTGGATGCCCGCGCCGGCGACCAGCGGGGCACGGCGATCTTCACCGACCTCCTGAACCGCCTCTTCGCCAACCCCCTAGGCACCGTCGCTTTCAGCCGCAACGCGGGTATCCTGGCGCTGGAACTGCTCCCGGGCGCACGACGCACGCTCCTGCGTCACAACATGGGTCTCGGCGGCACGCTGCCCAAGCTCGCACGCGGGCTGCCGCTCTCATGAAATCTGAATTTGATCTCGTCATTGTTGGCGGCGGCGCAGTGGGCGCGGCGCTCGCCTGCGCCCTCAAGGACAGCTCCCTCTCC
>DASUBN010000026.1:0-3028 GCA_035763245.1 Gammaproteobacteria bacterium
CCGCTTCCTTCACCGCCAAGGCCACCGCCGTGTGCACGCTCTTGTCCAGCGGGTCCGGCAGCAGTTCCTCGGCGGGCGCGAGCGCGGCCAGCTTGGTGGCGGCGGCGATGAACATGGCGTCGGTGAAGCACTTGGCGCGGGCGTCCAGCGCGCCGCGGAAGAGGGCGGGATAGCCAAGGGCGTTGTTCACGCTGCGGCCGTCGGTGGCGTAGGCGGCGCCGGCTTCCAGCGCCAGGCGCGCGCTGATCTCCGGTTCCGGGTTCGAGAGCGCGAACACGAGCTGCCCCTTGCGCACCATCTCCGGCCGGATGAGGCCCTTCACGCCGGTGGTGGCGATGACGATGTCCGCTTCCCGCATCACCTGCTCGAGAGTCGCGCGCTTGCCGCCCATGCGCTCGATGCGGGTGAGCGCCTCCTCACGCTTGTCCGCCCCGAGCACGCTCTTCACGCCATAGCGGGTGAGGAGCTGCACGATGCCGATGCCGGCGGCGCCGAGCCCGATCTGCCCGACCACGCAGGACTTGAGGTCGCGCTGCACCCGCCGGGTGGCGCTGATCAGCCCGGCCAGCGTCACCACCGCCGTGCCGTGCTGATCGTCGTGTAGCACCGGTTTCGCGATGCGCTTCACCAGTTCCTCCTCGATCTCGAAGCACTCCGGCGCCGCGATGTCCTCCAGGTGGATGGCGCCGAAGGACGATTCGATGGCGAGCACCGTGTCGATGACCTTCTTCGCGTCCTTGTCGCGGAGCAGGATGGGGATGCCGGAGATGCCGGTGAACTTGGCGTAGATCATGGACTTGCCTTCCATCACCGGAAGGCCGGCCAGCGGGCCGATGTCCCCCAGGCCCAGTACCGCGCTGCCGTTGGTGACGATGCCCACGGTGTTGCCGAGGTTGGTGTACTCCCAGGCCTTGGCCGGGTCCTTCTGGATGGCGAGGCTCACGCGCGCCACGCCCGGCGTGTAGAGGTCGCGCAGCTGCTGGATCGCGTCCAGCGGCACCTTGGAGACCATCTCGATCTTGCCGCCCTTGTGGCGGTCGAACACCCGGTCCGACTTGCCGATGATCTTGGCGTTGGGCAGCGCGTTGATCTTGTCGTAGAGGCTGCGGTCCGCATCCTCGTCCATCTCCAGGGTGACCTCCCAGACGGTCTTGTCCTGGTGCCGGCGCAGGGAATGCAGGTGCTCCACCACGATGCCGGCCTCGCCGATGACCTGCAAAACCTTCGCGAGGCTCCCCGGCTTGTGCTGGGATTCGATCAGCAGGATCTCTGGGATTCTCATGGTTTTCCGGTACTTACGTGGGTCGTGACTGCTTATGGGAGGCCGTTACGGTATCATATGCGCCCCGCGGAGCCCTAGATAAGCTGCGGAAAGGCCTCGTAATAACACCGGATTTTGACACCCTCTAAAAACGAGGGATTTTGTTCTCTGGCGAGGCGCGGATGCCCGAGGAACCGGAGCGTACTCTGACTGTACGTGAGGATTCCGAGGGCAGACGCAACGAAGCCGGAGGGCAAAAGACCCGTTTTTAGTAAGCCTTGGAGTGCGTTTGTGAAAGCGTTGAACCCCCTCGACCTCTACGACGTCCGCGGCCTGCTCACCGAAGAGGAGCAGCTGGTGCAGGACACCACCGGCCGCTTCGTGGACGAGAAGGTGCTGCCCATCATCGGCGAGTGCTTCGAGAAGGGCCGTTTCCCCAAGGAACTCGTCCCGGAGATCGCCGCGCTGGGCCTGTTGGGCAGTTCCATCCAGGGTTACGACTGCGCCGGACTCAACGGCGTCTCCTACGGCCTCATCTGCCAGGAGCTGGAGCGCGGCGACTCGGGCCTGCGAAGCTTCGTCTCCGTGCAGTCCTCCCTCGTCATGTACCCCATCTATAGCTACGGCTCCGAGGAGCAGAAGCAGAAGTGGCTTCCGGCCATGGCCCGGGGTGAGAAGATCGGCTGCTTCGGCCTCACCGAGCCCCACGGCGGCTCCGACCCCTCCAACATGAAGACCACCGCCAGGAAGCAAGGGGGGGATTGGGTGCTGAACGGCGCCAAGATGTGGATCACCAACGGCACCATCGCCGACGTGGCGGTGGTCTGGGCCCAGACCGACGAAGGCATCCGCGGCTTCCTCGTCGAGAAGGGCACCAAGGGCTTCGACGCGCCGGAAGTGCACCACAAGATGTCCTTGCGCGCCTCGGTCACCTCGGCCCTCTACTTCGACAACGTGGTGATCCCGGAAGCCAACCGCCTGCCCAAGGCCGAGGGCCTCAAGGGTCCGCTGGGCTGCCTGACGCAAGCCCGCTACGGCATCACCTGGGGCGCGATCGGCGCCGCCCAGGCCTGCCTGAAGGAAGTGCTGGAATACACCAAGACCCGCGAGCTCTTCGGTCGCGCGCTCAACAACAACCAGATGGTGCAGCTGCGCATGGCCGAGATGGCCCGCAAGATCACCCAAGGCCAGCTCATGTCCCTGCAGCTGGGGCGCCTCAAGGACAAGGGCGAGATGCAGCCGGCCCAGGTGTCGCTGGCCAAGTGGAACAACTGCCGCATGGCCATCGACATCGCCCGCGACGCCCGCGACCTCCTGGGAGGCGCCGGCATCACCACCGAGTTCTGCCCCATCCGTCACGCCTTGAACCTCGAGTCCGTGATCACCTACGAGGGCACCGAGAGCGTGCATCAGCTGGTGATCGGCAAAGAGCTGACCGGGGCCAACGCGTTCTGAGCATCCCATGCCTCGTCTGACCGACTTCGACGTCCTCTCCTTCGACTGCTACGGCACCCTCATCGACTGGGAGACCGGCATGCGCGCCGCGCTCGCCCACTGGCGGCGGCGCGAGAACATCCAGGTGAGCGACGACGCCTTCGTGGAGGCCTTCGGCAAGTTCGAGTGGGAAGAGGAGGAAGAGAACCCCACGCTGCTGTATCCCGAGATCCTGGCGCGGGTGCTGAAGCGCATGGCCGCGGGCTGGGGCGTGTATGCGAGCCCGGACGATTGCAGGGCCTTCGGCCGCTCCGTGGGAAACTGGCCCACCTT
>DASUBN010000027.1:0-5876 GCA_035763245.1 Gammaproteobacteria bacterium
CTGATTGGGACACCCTGGAGCATACCGCCAACACCCTTGATCTCCTGGGCATACCCTACGAGACACGGGTGGTCTCGGCGCACCGCACCCCGGACCTGCTGTTCAAATACGCCGCAGGCGCCGAGAAACGCGGCATCAAGGTGATCGTGGCCGGCGCCGGCGGCGCCGCCCATCTGCCGGGCATGACCGCCGCCAAGACTGCGCTCCCCGTGCTGGGCGTGCCGGTGGAATCCAAGACCCTGCAAGGGATCGATTCCCTGCTTTCCATCGCCCAGATGCCCGCGGGCATCCCGGTGGGGACCTTGGCCATCGGCAAGGCCGGCGCCATCAACGCCGGGCTACTGGCCGCCGCCATCCTCGCCACCCATTCGGTCCCCATCCGCAAGCGGCTCGAAGCCTTCCGCCGCGAGCAGACCCGCACAGTGCTGAAGCACCCCGACCCCTCTCGCAAGTGATTCCATGCCCGTGAACGGCGCGCGCAAAACGGTAGGCATCGTCGGCGCGGGACAGCTGGGCCGCATGCTGGCGCTCGCCGGTTACCGTTTGGGGCTTGGCTTCCTGTTCCTGGACAAGAGCGAGGACGCCCCCGGTGGCCAGATCGGCGACATCATCCTGGGCGAGTTCAGCGACCCGAAGAAGATTGAAGAGCTGGCCTCCAAGGTGGACCTCCTCACCTACGACGTGGAGAACGTGCCGGTGGAAGCCCTCGCCGGCATCCCCAAGGACAAACCCTTCCTGCCGCCCGTGGCGGCCCTGGCCGCGGGCCAGGATCGGCTGTCCGAGAAGACCCTCTTCAACCAGCTCAAGATCCCCACCACCCGCTTCCGGGCCGTGGAGACCATGCCGGAGCTGGAAGAGGCGATCCACGACATCGGCTACCCGGCGGTGCTGAAGACCCGGCGCCTGGGTTATGACGGCCGCGGCCAGCGGCTGATCCGCAGCCCGGCGGAACTCGGCTCCGCGTTCAACGCCCTCTCAGGCGTGCCGCTGATCCTCGAGGAGTTCATCCCCTTCGAGCGGGAGGTGTCCCTCATCGGCGTCAGGAACCTTAAGGGCGAGACCGCGTTCTATCCCCTGGCCCAGAACAGCCATCGCGAGGGTATCCTGCGGCTCTCCATCGCTCCTTACCCCGACAAGAAGCTCCAGGCCCAGGCCCAGAAGTACGTGAAGAAGGTGATGGAGCATTTCGACTACGCCGGCGTACTCACCATCGAGTTCTTCGTGAGGAAAGGCAAGCTCATAGCCAACGAAACGGCACCCCGGGTGCACAACTCCGGCCACTGGACCATCGAGGGCGCGGTGACAGGCCAGTTCGAGAACCACATGCGCGCCATCCTGGGCCTGCCGCTTGGGGACACCTGGCCCATCGGTTACTCCGCCATGGTGAACTTCATCGGCATCATGCCGACCCGGGAAGAGGTATTGAAGATCAAGGGCGCCCACTACCACGACTACGGCAAGGAACCACGGCCGGGCCGAAAGCTCGGTC
Organism: Gammaproteobacteria bacterium; assembly: GCA_035763245.1. Taxonomy (GTDB): domain Bacteria; phylum Pseudomonadota; class Gammaproteobacteria; order Natronospirales; family REEB76; genus DASUBN01. Next base: position 1,490 of record DASUBN010000027.1, read on the forward strand.
ACGCCACCCTGGTGTGCAAGACCCGCAAGGAATTGATGAGCCGGTTGAAGGATTTCCCCGGCCTGGATAACTGAGTCAACCTGTGCCGCCGACGGTAATCCCGTCGATGCGCAGCGTCGGCTGACCTACGCCTACCGGCACGCTCTGACCCTCCTTGCCGCAGGTGCCCACGCCTTCATCGAGCTTCAAGTCGTTGCCCACCATGCTGACGCGCGTGAGCACGTCGGGGCCGTTGCCGATGAGCGAGGCGCCGCGCACCGGGCGAGTCACCCTGCCGTCTTCGATCAGGTAGGCCTCGCTCGCCGAGAACACGAACTTGCCGTTGGTGATATCCACCTGGCCGCCGCCGAAGTTCACGGCGTAGAGACCCTGCTTCACGGAACGGATGATCTCCTGGGGGTCGTGGGGGCCCGGGAGCATGTAGGTATTGGTCATGCGCGGCATGGGCAGGTGAGCGAAGGATTCGCGCCGGCCGTTGCCGGTGGGCGCCACGCCCATGAGCCGGGCGTTGAGCTTGTCCTGCATGTACCCCTTCAAGACCCCCTTCTCGATCAGCGTGGTGCACTGGCTCGGGGTGCCCTCGTCGTCCACGTTCAAGGAACCGCGGCGGTCCTTGAGGGTGCCGTCGTCCACCACGGTACAGAGCTCGCTCGCTACCTTCTGGCCCACGCAGCCGGAGAAGGCCGAAGTGCCCTTGCGGTTGAAATCCCCCTCAAGGCCGTGGCCGATGGCCTCGTGCAGCAGGATGCCGGGCCAGCCGGGGCCCAGCACCACGGTCATGGTGCCCGCCGGGGCCGGCGCGGCCTCCAGGTTCACCAGCGCCTGACGGACCGCTTCGCGTGCATAGCCATTGGCACGGCCTGATTCGAGGAAATAGCCGTAGCTGAAGCGCCCGCCGCCTCCCGCATAGCCCTGCTCGCGGCGCCCGTCCTGCTCCACGATCACGCTCACGTTGAAGCGCACCAGAGGGCGCACATCGGCGGCCAGGGTACCATCGCTCGCCGCCACCAGTACCGTGTCCTGGGTTGCGGCGAGGCTCACCATCACCTGCTTCACCCGCGGGTCGGCGCGGCGAGCCTCCGCGTCCACCTGCTCCAGGAGCTTCACCTTGTCCGCGTCCGCCAGGGTCGGCAGCGGGTCCAAGGCCGGGTAGAGACGCTGGGGGGCGTGGGGGCTCCAGGCCTTGAGGCCGTTCCGCCCCCCCTGCTTGGCGATGGCCCGGGCCATGTCCGAGGCGCGGGTCAAGGCCGGCAACAGGATCTCGTCGGAATAGGCGAAGCCGGTCTTCTCGCCGGAGACGGCGCGCACGCCCACGCCCTGCTCGATGCTGTGGGCCCCATCCTTCACGATGCCGTCTTCCAGGGACCAGGACTCGTGCCGGGAGAGCTGGAAGTAGAGGTCGGCGCTGTCCACCTGGTAGGCCAGGAGCCGGTCCAGAAGCTGGGCCACGTTCTTCTCATCCAGGCCCGTGGGGTTGAGCAGGCTCTGTTCGGCGATCTTGAGGGCGTTCTGCATGGGGTTCCTGGAGCGGGGTCTTGAGGCGGATATGGGGGCGCTTGGAGCGATTTTAACCCCTATAGCCGCCGATGGCTCAATGCCGGGAACCGCGCCCGAAGGCGGCTCTGCTGGACCGGGTCCAACACCGCGGTGACCACGCCCGCATCCTCCGTCTTGCGCTCCGAGAGCACCTCGCCCCAGGGGTCCACGATCATGCTGTGACCCCATGTCTCGCGACCGTTGGCATGGCGCCCCGCCTGGGCGGCGGCGATAACGAAGCTCAAGTTCTCCACCGCCCGGGCCCGTACCAGGAGCGACCAATGACGCTCACCGGTGGTACGGGTGAAGGCCGAGGGTACGGCGAAAAGCGTAGCGCCCAAAGCCTGTAACTGGCGGAAGAGTTCCGGGAAGCGCAGGTCGTAGCACACGGCGAGGCCCAGCTTCCCCAAGGGCGTGCTCACCACCACGGGCTTGCTGCCGGGCTCGGTGCGGGCCGACTCGTGGTAGCTCTCGCCGGCGGCGTTCACCTGCACGTCGAAGAGATGGATCTTGTCGTAGTAGGCCGCACGCCGTCCATCCGGGTTGTACACCGGACAGCGGGCGTAGACCCGTTCGCGGGAGGCGAACACCGGCAGGGTGCCACCCACGATCCACACACGCAGCGTCTGGGCTTTCTCCGCAAGGAAGTCCTGGATCCGGCCGCTGCCATCCACCTCGCCAGCAGCGACCCGGGTCGCGTCGTTCTCTGCCATGAGCGCGAAGTTCTCCGGCAACACCAGCAGCCGGGCGCCACCGGCGGCGGCCTTGGCCATGAGCCGGCCCGCCTCGCGCAGGTTCACGGTGACGTCGCTGCCGGAATTCATCTGGATGGCGGCCACCTGTTGCATGTCAGCGCTCCACCAGGAGGGTGATGCTGTCCTCCCCCTGGTCACCGCTCACGCGTTTGTCGATGTGATCCGAGGGCACGCCGAGCGCCACCAACCAGTCCGAGAGTTCGCTAGCCCAAAGGCTGCCCTGGTCGCTGCCGGCGTGGACGATGACGATGCGCGCACCGGGGTGATCCACCCAGTCCTGCACTGCGGCGCTGAAAGGCGGGAGATGCAGAAGTTCGCTGCCGCTGCGAGGCTGAGCCCACTGATCGGCGCCGATGCTATAGCGGTCGGTATCGGCCAGGGCCGAGAGCGAGAAGGCGAGCAGGAGCAGCAGGGATAATCTCATGGTGTATTCTTGGCCGGCGGCGACGCGTTCTCTTTGGTGAGCACCGGATTATCCCACGTCCCCGTGAGGTGGTAGCGGGTCTCGCCTGCGGCGCTGATCGGCTTCCTGAACACTTCCGTGAGTAGTAGCACCACGGCACCCACGCCGAGGCCACCGGCGAGCGCTCCCACCACCGGCAGGGTCGAGCCCACGTTGGGATCCACGATCAAGGCCTCGTCGAAATCGTGGCGCGCGAGCCCGGTACGGCCGATCAGGGTGATACGCGCGGCCGGGCCCTTCACCTGCAGGTCCTTGGTGTAGGCGTCGCCGTCCTGCAAAGTGAAGTCTCCTTCGATGCTGTCGTAGCCGAAGCCCTTGGCGAACACGTCGCTGAAGTTGAGCAGGAGACGGCGTGGCAGCGCGTTGAGGCTCAACAGGCCGAACACCCGGCCAGCCCCCGGCTGCACGTCTACGATCTGCCCGTCCTCCAGTTTCACGTGCAGGGTGCCACCCAGGGAATGCACGATGTCGCCGAAGGGGCCGTCGCGCCAATCGAGGGCGGCATTGATCTCGCCCTTGGAACCGGTGATAGCGGGGGCGAAGCCAAGGTCCGCGAGTGTCTTGCCCACATCGTGGCTCTTCACGTCTAGGTCGATGGCGGCACTCTGGGCGTCGGCTGGCGTCACCTTCCAGGCCCCATCGCCGGTGATGCTGAAGGTATCGGAGTCCACCTTGAGGTCTTGCAGGGCCACGCCGTCCGGCAGCGGCGTGAGCGCGAAGCTAGCATTGCCGAGCTTCAGGTCGCCGTATTCAAAATGCCTGCCGGTGAACTTCAGGGCCGGGATCCGCCGCGGATCATACCGACTTGAAGGCGCCGCGACCGGTGCCGGGGGGGCGCTACTGGCTGCAGCCGGCGCCGCGGACTTGGGCGCCGCCTGCCGCGCGAGCAGCAAGCGATCCATGTCGAGCATTAAGGGATGGTCTGCATCCACGCTCGCCGGCAGGGTGAGAGTACCGACCGCCGCCTTGCTGTCGAGCTTCGCCAGCCAGCCGTCGTCGCTGCGAGACAGCAGGAGATGTAGGCCGGTCAGCCGCTGGTCGAAGGCATCCAGCTCGCCCACGGTGAGATCAGCGCCCTGCACGAACGCCGGCAGCGGGGATGCAGCCGGTGGCAGCGCCCCCGGCGGCGCGGCAGAGGCGGCGGCCGGCGGCAGACAATGCTTCCACTCGTCCCAGGAGAAGCGTTTCACATTTCCCGTTACCGTGAAGCCCGGGGCGTCGGGCAGGTAGACATCCCCCTCCCCCAGATTGAGGTTGCCCCGGTCGAATTTCCAGGAGTCGCCGTCGCTGACGAAGTCCAGGCGCGCTCCGATGGTGTCGCCATAGGTGGCCATTCCGGAGAGCTTGTCCTTGCCGAGCAGTTTCAGGTCAAAGTTCAACGGCAAGCTGCCTTGCTGAGGCTTGGTGAACGGCTCCGGCAGATCCACGCCGAGCCCCGCGAGGTCGCTGTGCAAGGCCAGGTTGAATGCCGCTGTGTTTGCTGAGACCTTGCCCGGAATACGCCCATCCAGCCGCCAGGCTGCAGCGCCTTCCAGCCAGCCGCCGGGCATAGGCTTGAACTGGCTCATAATCGCTCCGGCCTCAGCACTGCCCTGGGCGGTGAACTCGGTGATGTCCTTCTTCCTGCCCTTGC
>DASUBN010000028.1:0-2764 GCA_035763245.1 Gammaproteobacteria bacterium
GCCGGACCTCAAGGTCATCAGCGAATCGCCGGCGGAGGCGACGCGGGTATTCTTCGGGGCCTGGGTGACGCTGGAGGACGAGAAGGGCGACGAGACCGAATACCGCATCGTGGGTCCGGACGAGTTCGACCCGTCGAAGCACTACATCAGCGTGGACTCACCCCTGGCCCGGGCCCTGCTCAAGAGGGTGGTGGACGACGAGGTCGCGGTGAAGACCCCTTCCGGCGCCCTGCATTGCTTCATCGTGAAGGTACGCTACGACTGAAGCATAGGCGGCCCATGCAGCCGCACCACTCCGGGCGTATACTCTTTTAGGTATGAGCCCATGCTCAGCCACGACAGCCAAGCATCGCCGCATCCGCGGTTGGTACCATTATTTACTTTTCGCGGTGCTGGCGTGCATGGTGGTGCTGTATTCCCAGCAGACCACCCATCTCCACCATAGCGCCAAGTACGGACTGGAGTACCCGCACTGCCAGGTCGAGAAACCGGCGCTCCTGGATTCGATCGCCGCCGATCCCGGCAGCGCCCTCAGCTTCACCGTCGCCTACTACGTCGACACACCGGAGCCCGGTGTCCGTCCCCTCCAAAGCCCGCTCCGCCTCAAGCCACAAAGCCGCGCTCCACCTTCGTTCCGTTCCTGATTCCCTGACCCATACCCGGCACCGAACCGGGAACAGGCGCCGTCCCACTGCAACGGGACGCGTGATCACATGCAGGCACGGCTCCCAGACCGTGGCGCATCAGGCAGAGGAGCGATCTCCATGAGCACCCTCGAGGGTCTGCTATCCACCCGATCCGGCACAGCGGATACCGCGGTCCATGCGCGGCCCGATCCGCGTCACGCGACCGGGGCCATCCAGGTTGAGTTCCATACCATGGCCACGTGCATCAAGCTGTTGCGCACGGCCGTCATGCACCCCGGCGGCGCGCGCCGGCCGCGCGTCACGCTGCAGCAATACGAGGCGATGCTGAACGCGCATACCACGGCGGAAGTCGACGGTCTGACCGTCGGCGGGCTCGCACGTAGCCTCGGCGTCAAGCACAACACCGTGGTGATGCTGGTGAACCGGTTATGCGCGAAGGAGCTGATGGTGCGGATACCATCCGAACACGACCACCGGCGGGTGCACCTGCGTCTCACGGCGGCAGGCACGGCGCTGCTGGACGGCTTGATCAAGGCGGACGGAGAGCAGGCTTCTCAGGTGGCTTCGCGCGTCAATCAACTTCCGCGTAACCCGCCGTAAGGCTGGCCGCCGGCGCGGGCTGAGGAGGATAATGGCACCATGGAAGACGACAAACACAAACGGCACGAAGATGAGGCGTTGGACGAGGCCCTGGAGGAAACTTTCCCGGCCAGCGACCCCATCGCCGTGACGCCCCAGCCCCGCACACCCGCCGGCGAGAGCCTGCCGCCAGGGGCTGCGCCGCCCTTGAAACCGGGGAAACCTGGCCACATTTAGATCCGCAGACTTCCGCGGAGTTCCCCATGTCCAGTCCCACGCACATCGCCTGCCCCACCTGCGGCGCATCCAACCGCGTACCCACCGAGCGGCTCGCCGAGCAGCCAAAATGCGGCAAGTGCGGCCGGGCGCTCTTCGCAGGCCACCCGGTGGAGATCAACGACGCCAACTTCACCGCCATCGTGTCGGGCACGGACCTGCCCGTGGTGGTGGACTGCTGGGCTGCCTGGTGCGGACCCTGCCAGCGCTTCGCGCCCGTCTTCAGCGAGGCGGCGGAGAAGCTCGAGCCGAGGTTCCGCCTGGCGAAGCTCGACACGGATGCGAATCAGCAGACAGCGGCGCGCTTGGGGATACGCAGCATCCCGACCCTGATCGTATTCAAGGGAGGCAAGGAGGCAGCACGCGTCTCAGGCGCCATGCCGCTGGGGTCGTTTGTAGAGTGGGTCCAGCAGCACGCCTAAAGCGTGCTGCTGGTCGATCAATCCCCCGTATAACCCGGCCCATATAGAACCTGCCCGGGCAACGCCCCAGTCATCTTTCCGCCGTCGATCACCAGCACCCCGTTCACCAGCACGTACTGCATGCCCACAGACAAGCGGTTGGGATCGTCGTAGGTAGCGACATCATGGATGGTGTCGGGGTCGAACACATCTACGTCCGCCCACATGCCAAGCTTGAGCACGCCGCGGTCCGCGAGGTGCTCACGCTGGGCCGGCAGTGCGGTGAACTTGCGGATGGCGTCCGCCAGGGTGAGCCTGTGCTCCTCCCGCACGTACTTGCGCAGGATGCGGGGGAAGGTGGAGTAGGCCCGGGGGTGCGGGTGCTCGGTGCCTAACAGGCCTTCGGGCGAGGTGCCGGAAGCGTCGTTGTCGATGGACACCCAGGGCTGCTGCAGGATGAGGTCCACGTCCGACTGGGACATCCCGAACACCGCGACCTCGGTAGCAGCCTTGTCCTTAACGAGGAAGTCGCAGATGGCGTCGATGGGATCCTCGTGCCATTGCTTGGCGATGTCGCCCATGCGCTTACCCTCGTAGGCGAGCAGGGCGGGATCGCTCACGGCGGTGATGAGGATGTCCTGGGGCCCCTCGATGGCGAGCCACTCATTGTCCCAGGCCTTGGACGGGGTGAGCATGTCGGCGCGGATCTTGGCGCGGGTGGCCGGATCCTTGAGCCTGGCGATGAGCTTTTCGCTGCCGCCGTCGTGGGCCCAAGGTGGGATGAACGCAGCCCAGCCATTCTCCCAGGCGGTGTAGCCGTAGGTGTCCGCTGCGATGTCGAGGCCTTGGACCCGGGCCGCG
>DASUBN010000029.1:0-3150 GCA_035763245.1 Gammaproteobacteria bacterium
GATAGCACGGATCGCCGGTGATGCCGGCACCCTCCGCGCCTCCGTCAGCGACGATGAGCCGGGTGCGGATCGGGCTCGATTCCATGAGAGCGCCAGGCGGACCCCAGCAGCCGGATTGCACCAAATAGTAACCGAACACCGTGGGCAGGGTTTCCTTGAGGACGGCGCGCTCCTGCTTGAACAGGTAAGTACCGGTCTTGGTCTGCCACCAGGTGGCCCTATCCTGCTGCGCGGCCGATGCGTCGCTCATGGGCCGTATTCTACGGGAGCCGGGCGGGTACCGTTGGTGCCGGTCCCGCTCTCCGTTACGATGGTTCCATGCAGTTCACGCCCATCCCGGTACCCGCGTTCAGCGACAACTACATCTGGCTCCTGGCCGGCCAGTCGGGCGCCGCGGTCGTGGTGGACCCGGGCGATGCGGAGCCCGTGCGTCGAGCACTACGTGAGCACGGCTGGACTCTCGCGGCGGTGCTTGTCACCCACCACCATGCCGACCACATGGGCGGAGCGGCGGCCCTGGCGGCGGAGCACGGCTGCCCGGTCTACGGACCCGCCGACGAGGCCATCGGGGCCGTGGACCGCCCCCTGCGGGAGGGCATGGAGGTAGTACTACCCGCGCTCCCGGCCAACTTCCAGGTACTTGACATCCCGGGGCACACCGCCGGCCATATCGCCTATTACGGGCACGGTATAATCTTCTGCGGGGACACCCTCTTCAGCGCCGGCTGCGGCCGGCTGTTCGAAGGGACTGCTCGGGAGATGAGCGCCTCCCTCGCCAAGCTCGCCGCCCTGCCGGACGACACCTTGGTGTGCTGCGGACATGAATACACCGTCGCCAACTTGAGATTCGCGGCGGTGGTGGAACCGGAAAACCGGGACGTGGCGGAGTACCTGCAGGAATGCGCCGCCAAGCGTGCCCGGGGCGAACCCACCCTGCCAGGACGGCTCGGCCGGGAGCGCCGCGTGAACCCCTTCCTCCGCTGCCGGGAAGCGGGGATAGCGGCCGCGGCGGGACGCAAGGCGGGGCATGTCCCCGCGGACGCGTTGGAAGTCTTCGCGGTGATCCGCGCCTGGAAAGATGGGTTTAGCTGAAGCGAGACCGGATGATGCGACGTTCAAGATATGCCATCGCCTGCACCATGGCCGCGAGCTTGCTGCTCTGGGGCTGCGCCGGCCATCCGGTAAAGACCGGATCCCTCGTCGTCCCCGCGGCGGCGGCGGCCACTTCCATGGCGCCCTCGGCCGCAACCTCCATCCCGGCCACGAACGATGCCGCCACACCGATCCCGGACCTGGATTCCAGCGACAACACCGCCGATGTGGAGTGGAGCGATCTTGAGATGTCGGCGGCCGAGCCGCAATACGACAACCTGTGGCAATACCTTGGCCAGCACTTCACCCTCCCCGCCGATGGCGGCGACGGCCGTGTCCAGGGCGAGCTCGACTGGTTCGCCGCCCACGGCGAGTACCTGAACCGGGTGGCGGGCCGGGCCCGCCCTTATCTCTACTACATCGTCCAGCAGGTCGAAGCCCGCAAGATGCCGCTCGACATCGCGCTCTTGCCGGTGGTGGAGAGCGCTTTCGATCCTTTTGCCTATTCCTACGGCCGCGCCGCGGGCCTGTGGCAGTTCGTGCCCGGCACCGGCCATATGTACGAGCTCAAGCAGAACTGGTGGTACGACGGCCGCCGCGATGTGGCCGCTTCCACACGGGCCGCCCTGGATTACCTGCAGACCCTGCACGAAGAGTTCAACGGCGACTGGCTGCTGGCGCTTGCCGCCTACAACTCCGGTCCCGGCACCGTGCAGCATGCCATCAACGTGAATGCACGCCACGGCGAACCCACGGACTTCTGGCACCTGGACCTGCCCGCCGAGACCCGTGCCTATGTGCCGCGGCTGCTCGCCATCTGCAAGCTGGTGGCCGACCCCAAACATATGGGCGTAGATCTCACTCCCATTCCCAACTCCCCCTACCTCGTGCAGGTGGACACCGGCGGCCAGATCGACCTTGCTACCGCCGCGAAACTCGCGGGCATGAGCACTGAGCAGATGTATCTGCTGAATCCCGGCTATAACCGCTGGGCAACTGATCCGGACGGCCCCTACACCCTGTTCGTCCCGCTGACCGTGCAGGGCGATTTCCAACAGGCCCTTGCCTCTCTGCCGCCCCATGACCGGGTGCAATGGGCCAGCCACAAGGTGAGGAAGGGCGATACCATCGGCGGCTTAGCCAGGCAATACCACGCCACGGTGGCGGTACTGAGCGAGCTCAACGGCCTGCACGGCAACCTGCTGCATATCAACCAGATGCTGCTCGTACCCGTGGCACGGCAGACCCTCGCCGACGCCACCCTGCATGCCGAGGCGCGGGTGGCGGGCATGAGCGACATGCATCTACCCGGCGGGCGCATCGTGCACAAGGTGCGCGACGGCGAATCCTTGTGGGCCATCGCGAAGCACTACCACGTGACCGTCACGGCCATCCGCCACTGGAACAAGCTCAGACAGAACCATGTGCTGCACAAGGGCGACCGCCTCGTCATCTGGCGCGGGCGCAAGCTCGGGCACGAGGACGCTCAGGCCTCCAGCAGCTGAACGCATCCACAATCGATCAGGAGCATCTATGGGTTTCCTCGCCGGTAAGCGCGCGCTCATCGTGGGTCTCGCCAGTGAACGTTCCATCGCCCACGGTATCGCCGCCGCGTTCCATCGCGAGGGCGCGGAACTGGCGTTCACCTACCAGGGTGACCGCCTAAAGGAGCGGGTCGTCGAGATGGCCAAGGAGTTCGGCTCCAGCCTCGTCTATCCGATGGATGTGGCCAGCGATGCCGAGATCGATTCCGCCTTCGCCGAGCTTAAGAAGCATTGGGCCCACCTGGACGTGGTGGTGCACTCAGTGGGTTTCGCGCCGCGCGACCAGCTGGAGGGCAATTACGCCGACGTGGTGACCCGTGAGGGTTTCCGCATCGCCCACGACATCAGCTCCTACAGCCTGGCGGCGCTCGCCAAGGCGGCCCGCCCCATGATGCAGGGCCGAAACGGTTCCATCCTCACCCTGAGCTATCTCGGCGCAGTGCGCGCCCTGCCGAGTTATAACGTCATGGGCCTCGCCAAGGCGAGCCTGGAGGCCAACGTGCGTTTCCTGGCC
>DASUBN010000030.1:0-3610 GCA_035763245.1 Gammaproteobacteria bacterium
GGGACGCGTTCGTCGTTGTAGATGTCGGGGATGACCACTGATTCGCGGTGGTTCATCGCCCAGCCACTGACACAGATTTCCATCGGGAACCGGCTGCCCTTCCACAGCGGCGCGATGGCGTCCTCGTCGGCGTAGAAACACCGCTCGCCGTCACGCAGCACGAAGGTGGCGCCGTCTGCACCGGTGAGCTCGCGCGCGGCACGGCGCACGATGGCCTGGACGCCGGGCAGGTCGCGTGCCAGCGACAGTTCCTGCACCACGGTGACGAGACGTTCCATGCCTCGCAGGTAACCCGGTCCCGGCTCGTAGGGGAGATCGCGGGAGTGTTCCATGGCGCTCAGTATGGCCGAAGCCAGGAGCCCGAGCTCGGTCTTGCGTACGAAACCCGTCGCGCCCTCCGCTTTGAGACGCGCGATATGCTCGTCGTCAGCGGAGCTGGAGACAAACAGGAAAGGCAGGCGCCGGCTGCGGCGGCGGGCGTGGCGCAGGGCCTCGAGACCCTCGAAGTCAACGCCGCGGGTGTCGGACAGGATCACGTCAGGGCGACCCGCGTCGAGCGCATCCAGGTATTCGTCGCGGGACATGACGAGCTGGATATCGCAGAGGAGGCCGGACTTATGCAGCGCCCGCCGCACCAGCTCGGCATGGGCCGGATCGTCCTCCACGTGCAGGATATGCAGACTTCCTGTCTCGCCCATGGTCTGGCTCCAGTGGCGCACGTCCCGTCGTGCGTTACCCGGTCCCGCTGGCCTCGCGTGAGTTCCTGCCGCGATGATACACCTCCGCGGCGGGCGTTTTGGGAGCGAAATCCCGAACACTAAAATCCATATTTATCATGCGGTTGGCGCTCAGAGGGCTCAAGCTTGTTCGGCACCCTGGAGCAGTAATCCCGCTCCGCTCGCCATGAGCAGCGCGGCGGAAGTGATGAGCAGGGTCATGAGGCTGCCGGAACCCTTGGGGAGCAGGCTCACGCACAGGGGCCCCAGTATCTGGCCGATGGCGAAGGCGGCGGTGAAGCGGGCCATGAGCCTCGAGGGGTCTTGGGGTGCCAGGCACCGCGCCTCCTGGATGCCGGCGGACGTGATCACCATGAAGGTGCCGCCCACGCACAGGGCCGAGAGCAGGATACCGGTGAGACCCTGCAATAGCACGGGCAGGATAACCCCTACCCCCATCACGACGTGGCTCACGCCCCACACCCGGCGATTGGAGTAGCGCAACATCAGGCGCGCCGCCAGCAAGGTGGAGGTGAGAGCGGCGAAACCGAACACGGGCCAAGCCCAGCCGAAGAGCGCCGGATCCGGCAGGCGCTGCTTCGCCATGGCAGGCAGGAAGGTAGCGGGGATGATATAGCCGAAGCCGAACACGCCATAGGCGAGCGCGGTGCCGAGCACATGGTGCGGATTGGCTGAGACGCGCGTACCGGCGGGCGCTGCGGCTGCGGGCGACTCGCCTCCGCCGAACACTGGCAAGGCCAGCAGGCTCAGGAACAACGCAGCGACGCCCAGGGCAAGCCAGGAGCGCTCCGCGGACCAGCCCCAGCGGAGAAACAGCATACAGAGCAGGCCCGCCAGCATGATCCCGAAACCCACGCCGCTGAAGAGCACACCGCGTAGGCCGGGCGCCCCGATCGCCGCGAGACGGTGCAGCGCCCACGCGGAAGTGAACACCAGCACCCAGGCGCTGGCGACACCGGCGAGACCGCGCAGCAAGACCCAGAAGATGGGCAGCTCCGTGAAGGCCATCCCGGCGGTGAGCAGCGCCGTGGCGAGGAGCGCAAAAGAGACGACATGCTTCGGCGCCAGGTGCAATCTCGAAGCGGTGTAGGCACCGAGGAGATAACCCACGTAGTTGGCGGTGGCGAGCCAACCGCCGAGGACGAGCCCGACCCCCTGGTCTTTCTGCATCATGGGCAGCAGCGGCGTGAATGCGAAGCGACCGATACCCATGGCCACGGCCAGCATCAGTGCTCCCGCGAGGGCAGACCACAGACCTGAGGCAGCGCGCATGTTCACGGGACCCACCGGGACACCTCGTGGCCGCGTGACGTCATGCAGCCAGGGTAGATCCCGAGTCTAACAGCACCGGACCGATGTCCGTAGCGGACACCCGGCCGAGAAACACGCAGATGAGCACGGCCACCGTCTCCGCTTCCGTCTCCAGCGCGAAGTGCCCCGCCTCCAGGAAATGGACTTCGGCTTCCGGCAAATCCCGCCGGAAAGCCTCCGCCCCCGCTGGCAGGAATACGGGATCGTGCCGCCCCCAGACCGCCAGGAGCGGCGGCTTGTGGGCGCGGAGATAGGACTGGAATGCGGGATACAACTCCACATTACGGCGGTAGTCCAGGAACAGATCGAGCTGGATCTCGTCGTTGCCCGGCCGCGCCAGCAGCGCATCGTGCAGTAGGTAGGCTTCAGGCCCCATGAGTGAGGGATCCCGGGTACCGGCAAGATAGAGCTGCTTCAGCCGCGCAGGTGAGAGCAATCCGCGCATGGCGGCGCGGTTCTCCGCACTCGGTGCCCGCCAATATTGCTCCCAAAGCTTCCAGCCCGGCCCCAGGCCTTCGCGATACAGGTTGCCGTTCTGACTGATGATGGCTGTGACGCGTTCCGGATGTGCAAGCGCGAGCCGCAGGCCCACGGGTGCGCCATAGTCGAATATGTAGAGGGCGTAGCGCTCGAGACCGAGTCTGGCGACGAAACCCTCCAGTACCTCGGCCAAGTGATCGAAACTGTAGGTCCAGGACTCATGTCCCGGTGCGTCGCTACAGCCGAAGCCGGGGAGATCCGGCGCGATCAGGCGATAGCGGTCCGCAAGCAAGGGCATGAGCCGGCGGAAATAATGGCTGGATGAGGGATAGCCGTGCAACAACAGCAGCACCGGCGCGTCCGCCGCTCCCGCCTCGCGGTAAAAGAGCCGCAGGCCGTCCACCTCCGTACTCAGGTGACGGACGGGTGGTTCGGTATGCATGAACCCGGTGCTTTGGCGCATGGTAAGGCCCTCCTTCGTGTTCCTGGGGCGGCGCGGCATCGCACGGCGGCCACCCCGACTGTCGTCCTCAGTGGCCCGCGTCGGCCACGGTACCGGCTGCGGGCGCGTTGCGCCGCGCGAGCCAGATGACCGCAATCAGTGCGAGGTAGATGCCGCCCGTTAGCCAGGCGAAGTCATCGGTGGCCTGCATGAAGGCCTGGCGTTGCACGGCTTGAGCGAGCTCGGCCGCGCTCTGGGCGGCGTTGGCGCCGAGCGAGTGGAGCACGGCGAACTGGCCGTGGTCGAGGTTCACCGCCTCTGAAAGGCGCGCATCGTGCAGGGCCTCGCGCCGGTCCCAGAGGGAGATGCCGAGAGAGGTGCCGAAGCCCGCCCCCAACATGCGCAGGAAGTTGAGCAGGCCCGAGGCGCCCGCCACCCGCTGCGGCGGCAGACCCGAGAACGCCATGGTCATGAGCGGCACGAAGAACAGCGGCATGGCGGCGCCGAACACCAGCCGCGGCAGCATGAGCTGGTCCACGGTCACGTCTGTGGTGAAGCGCGCGTTCCACAACGACACCGCCGCGAAAGTGGCGAAGGAGAGGGTGACGAGCACGCGCAGATCGACCCGCTTCATCAGCCA
>DASUBN010000031.1:0-5260 GCA_035763245.1 Gammaproteobacteria bacterium
CGGTCACGGGAGGGCCGGCGGGCTGGGCTGCCAGCTGTACATTGCGATTCAGCATCAAGTTTTCAAGCACCCCGAGCTGCTGCTCGCGGTCCTTCACCTCCGCCGAAAGCTGGTCGAGATTGTCGATGAAGTCCGGCAGGGTCGTGTGCTGCACCGGGGCCTTCACTTCCGGGCCGCCCTCGGGCGGAGGCTTGTTGAAGTTGAATTCGCCGTGCTTCAGGCCCGCCATGCTGGTGAGCTGGGCCCCCATGGCGTCGAGGCGCATGATGTGCACCTGGAGTTCCGCCACCTTGGCGGAGAGCGCATCCACATCCGCCTGGCTCTTCTGCTTGGCGCTCACGATCTCGTCGGCCTGCGCCTTGAGGGCGCGCTGCACCGGGTCCGCGGCCGCTGCGACTTGGTCCTGGTGACGGGCGGTGTAATATCCGCCCCAGAAGAGCAGCGCAGCGAGCAGCAGGCTTAAGGCAGCCACGCCGCTCCAAACGAGGGGATGAGCCAGGTTGAAATGGCGCGAATGCCCGTAGCGGGTGAATACTATGATCTTCATCTCGACCCCGTTCTATCCTTCTTGCTTTCCGCGCCCGCCGCGGCTGACCATCCCATAGCACCGAATCCATGGCCGCCAAGAAACCATCATCCCTGAGCAGACTCCTCGCAGACCGTGATGCACATCTCGCTTCGCTCACGGCCGAGGCCCGCCGGCTGGAGCTCCTGAGGCGGAAAGTACTGCCACACCTCCCCGAGGAAGCCGCGCCCCATTGCCTGGGGGCCGACCTCAAGGAGGGCATGCTCACCCTCTACCTGGACAGCGGCGCCTGGAGCACCCTGCTGCACTACCGCCAGCGGCCCCTGCTCGCGGCGCTGCAGGGGGCCTTCGACCAGCCCTGCCGGAGCCTCAGGCTCAAGGTGCTGCCGGAACCCGTACCCGGGGTGCCGCCCAAACCTCTGCCCAAGACCCTCTCCCAGGAGACCCGCGGCCTGCTCGAGAGCACCGCCGGCGGCATCGAAGACGCCGCCCTCGCCGAGGCCCTGAGGCGCCTCGCCCGCAGCAAACCGCCGCGTCCCTGAAAGACCGATCCCTTGAAACAGTTACAGTGCGTGCGCCGGCGCCAGGTAGGAGATGGGCGCCGCCGCCGCGTCGTCGAACGTGACCTCTTCCCAGGTCTCCTGCTTCGCTATCAGGGCGCGCAGCAGGGCGTTGTTGAGTCCGTGGCCGGACTTATAGGCGCTGAAGGCGCCGATCAGGCTGTGCCCCAGCAGGTAGAGGTCGCCGATGGAGTCGAGGATCTTGTGCTTCACGAACTCGTCTTCGTAGCGCAGGCCGTCCTCGTTGAGGATGCGGTAGTCGTCCACCGCGATGGCGTTGTCGAGCGAGGCGCCCAGCGTCAGGTGCTTCTGGCGCAGCATCTCGATGTCGCGCATGAACCCGAAGGTGCGCGCCCGGCTCACTTCCTTCACGAAGGAGGTGGTGGAGAAGTCCACGGTCGCGGTCTGGGTGTGCTTCTTGAACACCGGATGGTCGAAATCGATCTGGAAGCTGACCTTGAAGCCGTCGAAGGGCTCGAAGCGTGCCCACTTGTCCCCGTCGCGCACCTCTACCGGGCTCTTGATGCGGATGAAGCGCTTGTGCGCGTTCTGCTCCTCGATGCCGGCGGACTGCAGCAGGAACACGAAGGGGCCGGCGCTGCCGTCCATGATCGGCACTTCGGCGGCCGACAGGTCCACGTAGCAGTTGTCGATGCCGAGACCGGCGAGCGCCGAGAGCAGGTGCTCCACGGTGGAGATGCGCACGCCATTGTCGATGAGGGTGGTACCGAGCATGGTCTCGCCCACGAGGGTGGCGTAGGCACGGACGTCGACGGGCTTGTCCAGGTCCACGCGGCGGAAGACGATGCCGCTGTTGGGGGCGGCCGGTCGCAAGGTCATGTAGACCTTCTCGCCGGTGTGCAGACCCACACCCGTGGCGCGGATGCTGTTCTTGAGCGTCCGTTGTCTCAGCATTAATGTCGACCCGTCAGCTGCTGGCTAAAAACTACCGTAGGGACGGGCAGTTAGGAGGTCGAAACCGCCCCTGCCGCACCCACGGCGACCGCATAAGTTAACACAGAGCCCTCCGCCCTAACAAGGTTAGAACCCTAAGCACCTCACGCTCAATCGGCCTGCCGCCGCAGGAACGCCGGGATGTCCAGGTACTCCTGGTCGGACAGGTCCGGCCCTTCTCCAGAGCGCTGGCGGCGCTCGAAGGTGGGCCGCTCCAGGCGCTTCCAGTCCAGGTTGCCGTCGGTGCCCGTGGCCTTCACCACCTGCACCACCGGTTGCGGCGGCTGCACCGGCTCGGGCTTGTGGGCCGGCGCCGGCTTCGCGGCCTGGACCGCGCGGCCGAGACCCGTGGCCACCACCGTCACCCGCACCTCTCCGCTCATGGAGGGGTCCAGCACCGTGCCCACCACCACCGTGGCGTTCTCGTCGGCGAAGGACTCGATGGCCGAGCCCACTTCCTCCAGCTCACCGATGGTCAGGTCCATGCCGGCGGTGATGTTCACCAGCACGCCCTTGGCGCCGGAGAAGTTCACGTCCTCCAGCAGCGGGCTCGCGAGCGCCGCCTCGGCCGCACGTCGCGCCCGGTTCTCGCCGGCCGCCGCGCCGGTACCCATCATGGCCATGCCCATCTCGGACATGACCGTGCGCACGTCGGCGAAGTCCACGTTGATGAGCCCCGGGCGGGTGATGATGTCGGCGATGCCCTGCACCGCCCCCAGAAGCACCTCGTTGGCGGACTGGAAGGCATTGATCAGGGTGATCTCGCGCCCCAGCACCGCCGCCAGCTTGTCGTTGGGGATCACGATGAGCGAGTCCACGTACTGGGACAGCTCCACGATGCCCTTCTCGGCCGCCGTCATGCGCTTGTTGCGCTCGAAGCCGAAGGGCTTCGTCACCACAGCCACCACCAGGATGTCCATCTCCTTGGCCACCTGCGCCACCACCGGCGAGGCGCCGGTGCCGGTACCGCCGCCCATGCCGGCAGTGATGAACACCATGTCGCTGCCCTTCAGGACCTCCTCGATGCGGTCCCGATCCTCCAGCGCTGCCTGGCGGCCCACGTCGGGGTTGGCGCCGGCGCCGAGGCCCTTGGTGAAGCTGCCGCCGATCTGCAGCGTGGTCTTGGCATTGGCCTTGCGCAGCACCTGGGCGTCGGTGTTGATGGCGACGAAGTCGACGCCCTCCACGCCGCGCGACACCATGTACTGCACGGCGTTGCCGCCGCCGCCGCCCACGCCGACCACCTTGATGACCGCGGTCTGGTTCATTTCATCCATTAGCTCGAACATATCCGGCCTCCTCTATATATATATCGAAACCTTCAGCCTCTTCCCGCCCGCCGACCTCCCGGATCAGCCGCGGTCCTCCTAATTAATAAAGACTCAGAACGAACCCTGAAACCACTGCTTCATGCGTTCCCACACGTCCTGCACCCCGCCCTGCACGCGGCGTTCGACGCCGCCCACGGGTTGGCTCTGGGCGCCGAACAGCAGCAGGCCGACGCCGGTGGAGTGGATCGGGTTGCGTACCACGTCCACCAGGCCCGCGACGTGCTGCGGCAGCCCCAGGCGCACCGGGGCGTGGAACACCTCCTCCGCGAGGTCGGTGGCACCCTCCATCTTGGAGCTGCCGCCGGTGAGCACGATGCCCGCCGGGATCTGCTCCTCGAAACCACTGCGGCGCAGCTCCGCCTGTATCAGGCTGAACAGCTCCTCGTAGCGCGGCTCCACCACCTCGGCCAGCGTCTGGCGCGCCAGGCGCCGTGGCGGGCGCTCACCCACGCTCGGCACCTCGATCGTCTCGTCGGCGCTCGCAAGCTGCGGCAGCGCGCAGGCGTACTTGATCTTGATCTCCTCGGCGTGGTGCGTCGGAGTGCGCAGCGCCACGGCGATGTCGTTGGTCACCTGGTCGCCGGCGATGGGGATCACCGCCGTGTGACGGATGGCGCCGTCGGTGAACACCGCGATATCGGTGGTCCCGCCGCCGATGTCCACCAGGCACACGCCCAGGTCCTTCTCGTCCTCGTTCAGCACCGCGTAGCTGGAGGCGAGCTGCTCCAGGATCACGTCGTCCACCTTCAGGCCGCAGCGTTCCACGCAGCGCACGATGTTCTGGGCAGCGCTGGCGGCGCCGGTCACGATGTGCACCCGCGCCTCGAGGCGGACGCCGGACATGCCGATCGGCTCGCGGATGCCGTCCTGGCCGTCGATGATGAAGTCCTGGGGCAGCACGTGCAGGATCTTCTGGTCGGCGGGGATGGACACGGCGCGGGCGGCGTCGATCACACGCTCCACGTCGCCGGCGGTGCATTCCTTGTCGCGGATGGCCACCACGCCGTGGGAGTTGAGGCTGCGCACGTGGCTGCCGGCGATACCGGTATACACCGAATGGATCTGGCAGCCGGCCATGAGCTCGGCCTCCGCCACCGCGCGCTGGATGGATTGCACCGTGGATTCGATGTTCACCACCACGCCCTTCTTCAGGCCGCGCGATGGATGCGAGCCGATGCCGACGATCTCCACGCCCCCCTCGGGCAGGATCTCGCCGACGATGGCCACGACCTTGGAGGTGCCCACGTCCAGGCCCACGATCAGATGCTTGTCCGGTCTCTTAGCCATCAGCATTAGGCCCCCTGTTTGCCGCCGCCGGCCGTCTTCCAGCCCACAGCGAAGCCGTTGGTATAACGCATGTCCACATAGGCCACGGTCGCGAGCTTGGCGCCCAAGGCCGGCAGCGCCATCGAGGTGAAGCGCGCCAGGCGCGCCGCCGCATCCTCGCGCCCGAGGCGCACTTCGATACCGTCGTCCAGTTCCACCGTGGCCGCGCCGCGCGCGTCCATATCGAGCTCGGCGATGGTGAGCCCGCGCGGCGCCACCAGTGCCGCCAGCGTGTCGTATTCTGCGAGCACGTCCTGGGCGTCCGCGTCGCCGCCGGTGAGCAGCGGCAGGTTCTCGTAGGTCCCTGCCTGTCCACGCACGAAGATCCGGCCCTGGGCGTCGATGAGGCCGTCGGCGTTCCAGCGCGCCACCGGCACCTCCTCCACGATCTCCACCTGCAGCGTGTGGGGCCACTCGCGGCGCACGTCCGCCTCCGCGACCCAGGGGATCTGCCGGATGGCGGCGCTGACCTTCTCCACCCGGGTGTTGAAGAAGCCGCGGCCCACGTGGGCGGCTGCCGCGGCGCGCACCGCGTTTGGGTCCACGTGTTGGAGCCGGCCGCC
>DASUBN010000032.1:0-2597 GCA_035763245.1 Gammaproteobacteria bacterium
CATGGAGCAGGCGCGCAAGAACCTGCAGAACGTGCAGCTGAAGGACGGCACGCTGTTCTACGCCATGCACGCCCGCCACGGCGCGACCCGCGTGTACATGCAGCCCGCCTCCGACGGTACCGGCATCATCGCCGGCGGCGCGATGCGCGCCGTGCTGGAGGTGGCCGGCGTGAAGAACGTGCTGGCCAAGAGCTACGGCTCGCGTAACCCGATCAACGTGGTGCGCGCCACGCTGAACGCGCTGACGGGCTATGCCTCGCCGCAGCAGATCGCCGCCAAGCGCGGCAAGTCGCTCGACGAGATCAGGGGCTGAAGCCATGACGACCAAGGGCAACAAGCAGATCAAGGTGACGCTGGTGCGCAGCTTCTACGGCCGCCTGCAGCGCCATAAGGACACGGTGCGCGGCCTGGGGCTTCGCCGCATGCACCATACCGTGACCGTGCAGGACACCCCGGAGATCCGCGGCATGATCGCCAGCATCTCCGACATGCTGCGCGTGGAGGAGTGATGACCATGCGTCTCAACACGCTTTCCCCCGCCGTCGGCAGCAAGACCGGCAAGAAGCGCCTCGGCCGCGGCCTGGGCTCAGGCCTGGGCAAGACCTCGGGCAAGGGCCACAAGGGCCAGTACGCCCGCAAGGGCGGCTACCACAAGGTGGGCTTCGAAGGCGGCCAGATGCCGCTGCAGCGTCGCCTGCCCAAAGTGGGTTTCCGCTCACACGTGAAGCCGACCCGCGCCGAAGTGCGCCTCGACCAGCTCGCCCGCATCGAAGCCGACGTGATCGACATCCTGGCCCTCAAGGCCGCCGGCCTCGTCAACATCTACGCCGAGAAGGTGAAGGTGGTGGCTTCCGGCGAGCTCAAGAAGAAGGTCACGCTGAAAGGCGTGCACGCCACCGCGGGCGCCAAGCAGGCCATCGAGGCCGCCGGCGGCAAGGTCGAGGAGTAATCAGTGTCCCGTAGCGGCGCCAACATGCTGGGTGGCCTGGGCGAGATCGGTAAGCTCACCGAGCTGCGCCGCCGCCTGCTGTTCCTGGCCGGCGCGTTGGTGGTGTTCCGTGTGGGCACCCACATCCCGGTGCCGGGCATCGACCCGGCTTCGCTCGCAAGGCTCTTCAACCAGCATACGGGCGGCATCCTGGACATGTTCAACATGTTCTCGGGCGGCGCTCTGAAGCGCCTCTCGATCTTCGCCCTCGGCGTGATGCCCTATATCTCCGCCTCCATCATCATGCAGATGCTGGCGGTGGTGGTGCCTTCGCTCGAGGCGCTGCGCAAGGAAGGCCAGTCCGGCCAGCGCAAGATCACCCGTTACACCCGTTACGCCACCGTGGGCCTGGCCTTCTTCCAGTCCCTGGGTGCCGCCATCGCGCTGCAAAACCAAGGCGTGGCCATCCATCCCGGCCCGAGCTTCCTGCTCACAGCCACCATCAGCCTCGTGACCGGCACCATGTTCCTCATGTGGCTGGGCGAGCAGGTGACGGAGCGCGGCGTGGGCAACGGCATCTCCATGATCATCTTCGCCGGCATCATCTCCGGCCTGCCGGCGGCCTTCGGCGGTACACTCGATCTGGTGCGCACCGGCCAGATGAACCCGCTGATGGCTATCGTGATCCTCGCGCTCGTGCTCGGCGTCACCACCTTCGTGGTGTTCGTGGAGCGCGCCCAGCGCCGCATCACCGTGAACTACGCCAAGCGGCAGCAGGGCCGGCGCATGTACGCCGCCCAGTCGAGCCATCTGCCGCTCAAGATGAACATGTCCGGCGTGATCCCACCCATCTTCGCGTCCTCGATCATCCTGTTCCCGGCCACCTTGGGCAACTGGTTCAGCAGCTCGCACCCGTCCACCAAGTTCGGCCAGATCATGGTCGACTCGCTGCAGAAGTTCGCGGCGGTGATGTCCCCGGGCGCGCTGGTCTATGACGTGGTCTATGCGCTCCTGATCCTGTTCTTCTGCTTCTTCTACACCTCGCTGGTGTTCAACTCGAAAGAGACCGCCGAGAACCTGAAGAAGTCCGGTGCCTTCATCCCGGGCATCCGCCCCGGCCAGCAGACCGCCGCCTACATCGACGCCGTGCTCACCAAGCTGACCCTGTGGGGCGCCCTGTACGTGACCGGCGTGTGCCTGCTGCCCGAGATACTGATCGTCTACTGGAACGTGCCGTTCTACTTCGGCGGCACCTCGCTCTTGATCGACGTGGTGGTGGTGATGGATTTCATGGCCCAGCTGCAGGCCCACATGATGTCCCACCAGTACGAGGGCCTGCTGCGCAAGGCCAACCTCAAGGGCTATGGCGGGGCAGGCTCGATCCGCTGATTTCTAAGGGTTTTTTGAGGCGGCGACCTTAAGGCCGACCGCAGGAGTGGTGAGATGAAAGTACGTGCATCGGTGAAGAAGATCTGCCGCAACTGCAAGATCGTGCGGCGCGGCGGCGTGGTGCGGGTGATCTGTTCGGACGCCCGACACAAGCAGCGCCAGGGCTGAAGCCCGGGTTAGGCATTGATTTAACTAGAGATTTTAGGCAAAATTACCCGTTTTCCCCTCGCCTTTTGCGGGGGTGTTCGAGGAAAGGCACTATGGCCCGTATCGCTGGCAT
>DASUBN010000033.1:0-3070 GCA_035763245.1 Gammaproteobacteria bacterium
CTGCTTCTCCAGATGGCCGGCGAGGTGGATCTCCTGCACGTCCTTGGAGGGGATGGCATCGATATAGCGGCGCGGGTCGAAACCGTGGTTCACCGCGTTCACGTAGATGTTGTTCACGTCGAGCAGGATGCCGCAACCGGCGCGGGCCGCCACCTCCCGCAGGAAATCCCATTCCGGCATGGCCGAATGTTCGAACTCGAGATAGCTGGACACGTTCTCGATGAGGATCGGCCGCCCCAGATGCTCCTGCACCTCGGCGATGCGTCCCGCCACGTGCGTGAGCGCCTCGTCGGTATAGGGCAAGGGTAGGAGGTCGTGGAAATGGCTGCCTCCTGCCGACGTCCAGCAGAGGTGCTCCGAGACGAGCGCGGGCGCATAGCGCTCCACGGCGCGCTTGAGGCTGGCGAGATGTTCCCGGTCGAGGGGATCGGCCGAACCCAACGACAGCCCCACCCCATGCAGGCTCAAGGGGTAGTCACGCCGCACCTGGTCGAGCTCGCTCACGGCGCGGCCGCCGGCGGCGAAGTAGTTCTCGCTGTGCACTTCGAGCCAGGCCGCGTCGGGCCGCCCCTGCAGGAAGGCCTGCATGTGAGGCGCGCGCAGGCCGATGCCGGCGCGGGCCGGCAAGGGTCCTGATGCGTGACGCGGACTGTCCATGCCGTAAAGTCTAGCCGTTCGCGGCGGCGGGTTTCAGCTCCGCCAAGTTGCCGCCGCCGATCCTGCGGCACAAGCCCTTGGGTACCAGCAGGAAGGAGTCCCATTGGCGGTCCTGCCCGCTGGTCGAAGCGCAGGAGTTGTACAGGGTCTGGCAGTCGTTTTGCCCCGCGGCGGCGACACCGTAGCACTTCTCCTGGGGCATGGGCCTATCCGCCGCCGCGTGGAAGCCCGCGGCCGCGCCGGCCGTACCCGTGACGAGACTCGCGATTGCGCCATAGACGGCGATTCTGAACTCGGTGCGCATCCTGATCATCTCCGCATGGTGTTGGAATACCGGACAGAGACCAGAAGACGGCACGATTTATTACTATGGCCGAAATGATCCGGCCCCCTTGCGGGGGCCGGATCGGTCAGCGTCGGTTATCAGCCTTTCTTCTTCGTGGCCGGCGGGGTCAGGGAACCGCCGGCTATCTTGCTGCACAGGCCCTTCGGCAGATTGACGAAGGCGTCCGGCTGACGGTCCTTCTCCGCGGTGCCGGCGCAGGAGTTCGTGGCGGTCTGGCAGTCGTTCTTGCCGGCCGCGGCCACGCCGTAGCACTTCTCCTCCGGGGCGCTGTTGGCGGCCACGGCGGACACGGTGGCCAGGGTGATCACGCCGGCCACGGCGGCGCCGATGGCGAGCTTGACGTTCTTCTGCATGGTACGAACCTCCGAAATGACGTTGATGTAGGACGCTCTCTCCAGGGTACTCGAAATCGGCGCTGCCGAGGCACCCGGGAGACGGCCCGGTCCCCACTGGACCCGCCGGGAGCCGGGATTGTTTCACCAGGTGTGAGATTTTCCTAGGTAAATGCCCTCCGAACCGTTATAATGCGCCCCGAGTTTGACGCGACGCGACCCGGTCTCAAGTCCCGCAAACCGTCGCGGTGTACCCTCCAAAGTATCCCCGATCCCCCTTTAGAGTAATCCGCTGCCTGGACCGGCACGACGCACCATGCGTCAGCAGGCGCCCCCAGGAGTAAACATGTCATTTTCGACCCTCGGCCTCACGGCCGAATTGCTGCGTGCTGTCTCGGAACAGGGCTATACCGAGCCCACCCCGGTGCAGGCGCGTTCCATCCCTTCCATCATCGCCGGCCGCGACCTGCAGGCGGCGGCCCAGACAGGCACCGGCAAGACTGCCGGCTTCACCCTGCCCCTGCTGCAACGACTGCACGAGAACCCGGTCCAGCAGGACCGGCGCCATCACGTGCGCGCCCTGATCCTCACCCCCACCCGCGAGCTGGCGGCCCAGGTGGGCGAGAGCGTGCTCGCTTACGGCAAGTATCTGCGCTTCTCCAGCGCCGTGATCTTCGGCGGCGTGAGCATCAACCCTCAGATCGACAAGCTGCGCCGCGGCACGGACATCGTCATCGCGACCCCAGGACGCCTGCTCGACCACGTGGAGCAGCGCACCATAGACCTCTCCAAGGTCGAGATCCTGGTTCTGGATGAGGCCGATCGCATGCTGGACATGGGCTTCATCCGCGACATCCGTCGGGTGCTGACGCTCTTGCCCGCGCGGCGGCAGAACCTGCTGTTCTCCGCCACCTTCTCCGATGACATCCGCAAGCTCGCTGGCGGCATCATGCGCGACCCCGAGATCATCGACGTGGCGCCGCGTAACTCCACCGCCGAGCGCATCAGCCAGCGCGTCTGCCTGGTCGACCAGCACCGCAAGCGTGCCCTGCTCTCGCAGCTGGTGAAGGAAGGGGACTGGCAGCAGGTGTTGGTGTTCACCCGCACCAAGCACGGCGCCAACCGCCTCGCCGAGCAGCTCGGCAAGGACGGCATCCAGTCCGCGGCCATCCACGGCAACAAGAGCCAGAACGCCCGCACCCGGGCCCTGGCGGACTTCAAGCAAGGCCGGGTGCGCGTGCTCGTGGCCACCGACATCGCGGCACGAGGTCTCGACATCGACATGCTGCCCCACGTCGTGAACTACGAGTTGCCGAACGTGCCGGAAGACTACGTGCACCGCATCGGCCGCACCGGCCGGGCCGGGGCCGAGGGCGAGGCGGTGTCGCTGGTGGCTCCGAGCGAGCGCGGTCTGCTCAAAGACATCGAGCGGCTGCTGCGCCAGGAACTGCCGAAGTTCACGGTGGCGGGTTTCGAGCTGGGCTCGGGTCCGGCCCCGGAGGCGGAGCCCCGCGCCGCCCATCACCATCAGCACCGTCGCGGCCAGGGCGGTGGGCAGCACCGCGGCGGCCACAGCCGCCCCGGCTCCCGCGACCACGGCCGCGGCCAGCGTGGTAACGGCCAGCGCAGGGGGAATGGGCGCTGAAATTATCCAGATGACACCCAGGCCGAGAGCGGCCTGGGTGTCTAATTCTTGGTTGCCGACTGGGGCAGCTGGCTGATCACCTTCCCGTCC
>DASUBN010000034.1:0-2323 GCA_035763245.1 Gammaproteobacteria bacterium
GACGCGGCCGCTCCTGGTAGGCGCGGCGCTCGAGCACGCCGTCCTTGGCGAGCTGCTTTAGGCGGGTGGTGAGCAGGTAGGGAGCCATGCCGGTATAGCCCTGGAACTCCTCGAAGCGGCGCGAGCGCAGGAACAGCTCACGGATGATCAGCAGCGTCCAGGGGTCGCCCACGATGGAGAGCGTGCGGGCCACCGGGCACTTCATCCGGCCGATATTGGAAGCGCGCATGTCGCCGTTTCAGTAACTTCAAATATTGAAGTTACTAAGATAATCCCGCACCCCGTGCGAGGTCAAGCGCCCGGGTCCTCACCAGTAGATGCGGATGGGCGGTCGTTTGGCGCGGGGCATGTGTTCCTCGGAGGATTTCCTGGCTTCCGGCCCGGCCTGGGGGCCTTCGCCCTGGACCAAGGGCGGGTAGAGGCGGAAATAGCTCACCAACGCCCACCAGAGCGTGCGCTCACGACGCGGCGGTGTGACGGCGATGCACATCTCAACCCGCCTGCCGGTGCAGGGCCACCGCCGCCACCACGAGCCCGATGCCGAGCAGTTCCCCGGAACTCGGGATCTGGCGCAGCACCACGGCACCGATGACGCAGGCCATGGCCGGCAAGAGCGAGAGCATGAGCGCGAAGGAGGCGCGCGGCAGCCGCGCCATGGCGAGCTGGTCGCAGACGTAGGGGATCACCGACGAGCAGATGCCCACGCCCACGCCGGCGGCGAGCAAAGTGGGCTTGAGGAAGGCGGGAGCCGCGTCGTGGATGCCGATGGGCAGCGCCGCCACCATGGCTACGAGCATGGCGCAGCCGAGGCGATCGATGCCCGCTGTTCCTCCATCTGCGGCGATGCGGTGGCCGAGCACGATATACAGCAGGAACAGCGCGCAGTTGAGGAACGCGAACAGGAAGCCGACGGGCGTGCCGGCGAGACGCAGCTCCGTGAGCAGGGCCACGCCGGCCACGGCGAGGGTGAGCGCCGCGAGGTTGCGGGGGCTCCTCATCCCGACGGCGGCGAGCAGGATGGGCCCCAGGAACTCGATGGCGCCCACGGTGCCGAGGGGCAGTCGCGCGATGGCGAGGTAGAAGCACACGTTCATGAGCGCCAGCACCACGCCCAGCGCCACCACCGTGCGCCGGGCGGTGGTATCCAAACCGCGGAAATAGCGCCAGGGCCGGCGCCAGAGGGCGAAGACCGCGGCGGCGCTGGCGATGCGCAGCCAGGCGACGCCCAAGGGGGCCACCGCGACGAACAGCAGCACCGCGAAGGCGGGTCCCAGGTAATGGAACACCGCGCTCACCAGGAACCAGGCCTGGGGCGGGATCCTTGCCGCCGTGGAGGCGGGCGCTGCGAGCACTCTGGTTTCGGTCTTCATGGGAGAGCATAATCCCACCCAAAACCAGTGTTTTGAATACCTAATTCAAGGTGTATAAACAAATCATCGTTCGATTAGAAGGCATATATGCAGTCCAACCTTCAAATTGCAGAGCCGCTCCAGGATGTCCGCAACCTGGAACTGCTGCGTCTGTTGCGGGAGGATCCCTGCATGAGCGTGTCGGAGATGGCGCGGCGGGTGGGCATGTCCGCCCCCGCGGTGCGCGAGCGCATCGACCGGCTCAAGGAGGCGGGCATCATCAAGGGCACGCGCCTCGAACTCGATCCCCGCGCGCTCGGCTACCCGCTCGCGATCTACATCCGCGTCCGCCCGATGCCGGGCAAGCTGCCGGAGATCCCCGCGCTGGCGGCGCGGCTACCCCAGGTGGTGGAATGCCACCGCATCACCGGCGAGGATTGCTTCATCATCAAGGCCTATCTCGATTCCCTGGATCACCTGGACGTGATCCTCGACCAGTTCCTGGTCTTCGGCCAGACCACTACCTCCATCGTGCAATCCACGCCCGTGCCGCCACGCCACCTGCCGCTGCCGGACGAACAGGCGGAAGGGGAACCCCGGCGGCGGGAGATCCTCTAAGCGGACATCCCATCGGAGGAGCGGCCCATGGCATCGAGACCTTGGCTGAGCTTGGTCCTGTTGTCCGCCGCCGCAGCGGCGTTCGGAGACACGTCCGGCTTCGACGCGGCGCGGCTGCGCACCGGCACGTTCACCTATCGCGATGCGGTGGACGGCAAACCCGGCAACCTCTCCACCTCCACCATCGCCCGCCTACCGGACGGCACTTACCGCTTCACGGCGGATATCCCCGCGTTCGACCAGAGCTGGGAGACGACTGCCACGGGCTCGATGGGCCCGCTGGCGACCACTCTCAAGATGCGCACCCGCGAGGGCCGGCGCTATGTGATGACGCTGAAGTACGCGGGCTCGAAGGT
>DASUBN010000035.1:0-2913 GCA_035763245.1 Gammaproteobacteria bacterium
GATGCGGTCGACCATCTCTTCCTTGGAGACCAGCTCCTTGCCGGGACGGTGGCCGCAGCGCTTGGCGGCCACCTGGTCCTCGATGTGCAGGGCCGCGGCGCCGGCGCGGATCATCTCCTGCACCGTGCGCGAGATGTTGAAGGCCGCGCCCCAGCCCGTGTCAGCGTCCACCAGCAGCGGCAGCTCCGTGGCTCCGGTGATGCGGCGGATGTCTTCGCAGACATCGTTGAGGGACGTCATCCCCAGGTCCGGCAGGCCGAAGGAAGCGTTGGCCACGCCCGCGCCGGAGAGGTAGAGGGCCTTGAAACCGGCCCGTTCCGCCAGCAGAGCGGCATAGGCGTTGATGGCGCCGACCACCTGCAGGGGGCGTTCGGCTTCGAGCGCAGACCAGAAGCGCGCGCCGGCGGACACTTGGGCCATGGACGGTCCTTATGGAGGTGAACCGGACCCCGGGACGGCCGGGGACCAGAGAGCCGCGTATTTTACCGGTTTGCCGGAAGTGCCGCTAACCGGCGTAGACCTAAGGGATGCGTACCACCACTCGCCCCCGGTGCTGCCCCGCCAGCACCCTGGGGAACACCCCGGGGAGCGCGTCGAAGGCCACGGTCTCGCCGGCGATGAACGCGAGCTTGGTGGGCTTCAGGTCCGTGGCGATGCGCTTCCACACTTTGAGCCTGAGCTCTCGCGGCGTCGCCATGGAGTTGATGCCCAAGAGGTTCACGCCGCGCAGGATGAAGGGCATGACGGTGGTATGGAGCTCGTGGCTGCCGGCGAGACCGATGGAGGCGATGCTGCCCCACCAGCCCACGGTGCGCGTGAGCCAGGTAAGCATCTCCCCGCCCACGTTGTCCACGGCGCCCTGCCACTGGATGCGCTCCAGCGGTCGTTTGCCGTAGTCGATCTCATCGCGTAGCAGGATGGAGCTTGCGCCCAGCTGCTTCAGGTAATCCTGGGACTCCCGTTTGCCGGTGACCGCCACTACCTCGTAGCGGCGGCGGGCCAGCATGTTGACGGCAAGACTACCGACGCCGCCGGTGGCGCCGGTGACGATCACCGGGCCGCCCTTGGGGTTGAGGCCGTTGTGCTCGAGGCGGTGGATGGCGAGTGCCGCAGTGAAGCCCGCGGTGCCCAGCATCATGGCGCTCTTGGGGTTGTAACCCTTGGGGATGGGGATCACCCAGTCCCCCTTCACCCGCGCGAACTCGGCGTAGCCGCCGTCGTGGTCTTCACCCAGGCCGCAGCCCGTCACCAGCACCTTCTGCCCCTTCCTGAAGCGGCGGTCGGAGGACGACACGACCGAACCGGCGAGGTCGACGCCGCCCACGAGCGGGAAACGCCTCAGGATCTTGCCCTTGCCGGTGGCGGCCAGGGCGTCCTTGTAGTTGACGCTGGAGTAAGCGACCTTGACGACCACTTCCCCCGGCGCCAGATCGTCCAGCGTAAGCCGCTCAAAACGGGCCACGACCTGATTCTCGATCTCGTGGATGCGGTAGGCGGTGAACAACTTGTCCATAGCGGACCTCCGGGGACAGGCTCTATTCTGGCACAGCCACATACCGGACCCACAAAAAGAAGAGCCCCGCGCGCGGGGCTCCTCCAGGTCTCCCGTTACCGGGACGGCTTCAGAACACGTAGCGTACGCCGATCTGGAAGTCGTTCTCGTCCGAGTTGTTGGAATAGCCCGCGAATATCCGCCATTCGTTGGTGAGGCCGTAGAGTGCCTTGACCCCGATGGTGTTCTCGGTGGTGCTGTTCACATCGGTGTGTTGCACCATGCCGTCCAGCTCCAGCTTGTCCACCGGCGTGAAGCGCAGGCCGCCATCGACGCCCCAGCCGTTATGGGTGCCGCCGTTGGTCACGTGCTGCCCCAGGAACGACAGGTCGGCGAAGAAGTCCAGCTGCGAGTTGATGCCGGTGTAGTAGCCGGCGCCGGCGCCGTAGCGGTTGTCGGTGATGCCGCAGCAGGACGCGTTGCTGAACGAGCCGATGATGCGCCAGTGCGGCTGCAGCTCGTAGGAGCCGTCCACGAATATGCCGGTGAGGTCGGAACCGCCGCCGCTCGGGTTTTCGCTGAGGTAGCCGCCCTCCGCATAGGTGTAACCGAATGGGGACGCAGCTGGCTGATCGGCCCAGGCGGCGAGAGGCGCCGCACAAAGGATCGCCAGCGACAGGATGCGTTTCAACATGGTCTTCCTCCTTATAGACGGAAGGCTCACTTGCGTGAGCCCCGTTTGCTTGTGTACGACGAATATAAGCGCGCGCTCACGGAACACTTGCACGCAAATGACATAAGCGTCGTACCGCATCACCGAAGTGTGACGCAGTTATCCAAAGGAGAAATTATGTGAACAAAGAGATGGGCTTGAACGCTGAGGAGATGTCCGTATTGCATTGAGACAAGACATCCTGTCTTGTTTTGTTCGCCGGTGACTCGAAGCCATGCTTCGCGATTTCCACCTCGCCCTGC
The DNA here is from genome assembly GCA_035763245.1 of Gammaproteobacteria bacterium. GTDB lineage: Bacteria > Pseudomonadota > Gammaproteobacteria > Natronospirales > REEB76 > DASUBN01. The sequence continues at coordinate 2,468 of DASUBN010000035.1, forward strand.
GTCGCGTTCGGCCGGGCGCGAACAGTGTTCGCGCTAAAAGCGCGGCCTCACCCTGCGCGTTTGCGCGTGCCGACGAAGGCACGCAACGCGTTGGCCATCTCCATGCCGGTCTGATAGCGCTTGTCCGGGTCCTTGTCCAAGGCTTTGTCCACGATGACCTTGAGCGCCGGCGGGATGTCCGGGCGCAGGAAGGTCACGTCCGGGTGCGGCTCGTTGGTGATCTTGAACAACAGGCCGGTGAGCGACGGCGCCTCGAAGGGCAGCTCGCCGCGCAGCAGCTGGTAGAAAGTGACGCCGAGCGAATACAGGTCGCTGCGACCGTCCACCTTGTTGCCCGCCACTTGCTCGGGGGACATATAGAGGGGACTGCCGAGGATGGTGCCGGTCTTGGTGCGGCTGAGGTCGGTGAGCGCGGCGATGCCGAAGTCGGTGATCTTCACCCGCCC